>NZ_JBFSUL010000015.1:0-95997 GCF_041467395.1 Vibrio sp. 10N.247.310.98
TTTGCTGCGGTCGTGGCGGAATTGGTAGACGCACCAGATTTAGGTTCTGGCGCCGAGAGGTGTGAGAGTTCAAGTCTCTCCGACCGCACCATTATTTAGAATGTGTTTCTTTCATTAGATGACCATTCATTGTTGGGCTATCGCCAAGCGGTAAGGCACTGGCTTTTGATGCCAGCATTCCCTGGTTCGAATCCAGGTAGCCCAGCCATTACAACGTTACTTAGACAAACCATAAGTCTTCTTAACTATACTCTTCGCTAGAGTAAAAGCTTTGCTGCGGTCGTGGCGGAATTGGTAGACGCACCAGATTTAGGTTCTGGCGCCGAGAGGTGTGAGAGTTCAAGTCTCTCCGACCGCACCATTATTTCTCTTTCATTAGAGAACAAATAGTGAATCTATTAGATTTATTATGGCTACTTAGCTCAGTTGGTTAGAGCACATCACTCATAATGATGGGGTCGCAGGTTCAAATCCCGCAGTAGCCACCACTTATACAACGTCTTATTGAAGCACCAATATTCGATATGACTATAAAGATTTGCTGCGGTCGTGGCGGAATTGGTAGACGCACCAGATTTAGGTTCTGGCGCCGAGAGGTGTGAGAGTTCAAGTCTCTCCGACCGCACCATCATTAAATAGAACCCAGCTTTTTAGCTGGGTTTTGTTTTATCTGGAATATGCAAATCTGCTAGCCAAGTCACCAAGTATTCTCTTCTATAACCTCACTTTTAATACGATTTTATAAGACAATGTCAGCTCCATTTTCTAATTGAGTATGACTAGCCTATGAAACCCCTCCCCTTAACGATCGGTTGCTACACAGATACACCAAGTAAAAGCCAAGGTGTTTATCAAACTCAGTTAGATCTAGAAACAGGAAAACTATTACCTCTAGAGCTGATCATCAAATGTACTAACCCCTCTTTTATTACTGTAACAAAGACTGGGATCTATACTGCATCGGAAGTGGACCAGCAAAAACAGCCCCAGCTCATTCATATACCTAATGTTGATTCACAGCTAACACACAATACAAGCCTCATCTCGGGAGATCACCCTTGTCACGTCGCGATAGATCCACACAATAAGTTTGCTATCACGTCGCAATACTCATCAGGCACATTCGATATTTTTAGCTTAAGTATCAACGGCAGCATCGATAAACGACTCAAAACAATCCAGATGGTTGGTTCCGGGCCAAACAAAGAGAGACAAACTAGCCCACACGCCCATCAATGCCTGTTCTTACAAAACTCACCACAGTTTGTGACTGTCGATCTCGGCACCGATCGCATCAACTTCTATTGCTTTGATGAAGAGCAAGAAGAGTTCCTTGATGAGCCAATGCAGTCTATTAAGGTGCCCGCCGGCAATGGACCTCGCCATTTAATCTTTAACAAAGCTGAAGACAGAGCCTATGTGGTCTGTGAACTCTCTGAAACGTTGCTGACTTTGGAAAAGGTTTTAGGCATTTGGAATGTAGTGGAAGAGATTGATGCATTGCCTAATATGGAGAAGGGAGAAGCCGCAGCTGCGATTAAGCTATCGCCTGATGAGCAATTCCTTTATGTGTCATGTCGACACCAATCAAGAATCAGTAGCTTCAAAATCGACTCTGAGACTCAAAGGCTGACTTTCATTGATAGCTACGACACTGAAGGCAAATTCCCAAGAGACTTCCATATAACGAACGATGGGAAATGGCTTATCGCCGCCAACCAGCACTCCAACAACATCACCTCATTCAAGCGAGATAATGAAGATGGGTCTTTGGTTTATACAGGGTACTCTTTAGAGATCGATGCACCGGTTTGTGTGACGCAACAGCGATAGTAGTCATCTGATACAAAAAAGGAGAGCATTCGCTCTCCTTCTTTTCATAAGCAGTCTTAAACGCTCAATTAGAGACCCAAAGCGTATTTCAATACTTGAGCTTTAATCGGGCCTGAATTTTCAGCTAGTTTTAGAGCAGCATTACGTACAAATTTCAGTGGGCCAATGTCGTTGCTGAATGTCTTGTAGAAGAAATCCATGCCACTTTGCATCATTAGATTGTCGCCTCTTCTTATCACTTCATAGCGTCTTGCTACAGACTGGTTCAATTCACCCTTTTCTTTGGTGACATCCAGCAGTACTGATACATCTTTGAAGCCTAAGTTAACACCCTGCCCAGCCAAAGGGTTGATGGTATGCGCAGAGTCTCCGACCAAAATACAGTTATTCTTCGAGTATGATTGAGCATGACGTCGTGTCAGAGGAAAAGAACCCGAATTCAAGACTTTGATATCACCTAACTCTTTAGGAAAGTGAGTAAGTACTTCGTTACGTAGTTTTTCAGGGGCCATTGCTGACAGTTGCTTAATACGCAGTGGAGAATCATACCAAACTAACGAGCCCAGCCCGACTTCTTGACCGTCAGAGGTTAGAGAACACAAAGGCAAAAATGAACGAGGGCCACTTGGTAGAAATTGCTGCCAAGTAATATCTTGCTGAGGTTGTTCTGTTTCTACATTGATAAGCATACAGTGTTGTCGATAATCCCAAGCCGTGATGCCAATTCCAGCTTGTTGGCGAACGGCTGAATTCGCACCATCAGCACCAACCACCCACTTCGCAGACAACTCAGCCCCTGATTGAAGCTTTACGATATTGATTTCACCAAACTCAATCACATCGAGCTTTTCTGGGCATAACAGTTCGAGATTGTCGTAGGCATCAAATTGAGACCATAAACCTAATTGAATGAGTCTGTTCTCAACGATATAGCCCAAACGAGGAAGGTCTAGTGAGGCAGCATCAAATCGAGTACGACATTCTGGGTGTTCCCAAGTCTCTAAGCGCTTGTAAGAGCAAACTCGCATTGCTGCTATGTTCTGCCATGCACCAAGATCGTCAAGTAAATCGACTGACGCCTGAGAAATCGCTGACACTCGAATATCCATCGCTTGCGACTCATCAAATGCTTGTGGGGCAAAACCTTCGATCACCGCAACACTCAGACCTTGCTTTGCAAAACCGATTGCTGTTGCTGCGCCAACCATGCCGCCACCGACTACTACAATATCGTAACTGTTCATATTTCGTACTTATCAGTTTGATTCTTTGACTGTTTTTGATTGTACTTTTTCATAACTAACTTGTAACCAAAAACCTTATTCGAAAAAAGGGTTATCCCTTATGGCATATGGCGTTAACGATAATAAAAACCACTACATAAGAGATTTGTTCAGACTACTAGTCAGTCGGTTTTGAAACCAGTACAATACGCCGCTTGCCGCTAGAGCCTGTCATAAAATTGAATACCGAATTATGACAAACGGGGCTAGCGGATGAATAATGGGCGATTTGCTCCCTTAAATTAAACTAACGATCGAGCGAACATATAATGAGTAAGAAACTGCTAATTAAAACTTGGGGCTGTCAGATGAATGAATATGATTCATCAAAAATGGCCGACCTGCTTAACGCTGCAAATGGCTATGAGCTAACTGAAGTACCTGAGGAAGCAGACGTACTACTATTGAATACTTGTTCTATCCGCGAAAAAGCGCAAGAAAAAGTATTCCACCAGCTTGGTCGTTGGAAAACGCTTAAAGATAAAAAAGAAGGTGTGGTGATCGGTGTGGGTGGCTGTGTAGCGACTCAAGAAGGTGATCACATTCGTCAACGTGCACCTTACGTAGACGTTATCTTTGGCCCACAAACATTACACCGTTTGCCAGAGATGATTAAATCATCACTATCTAACGAAAAGCCAGTAATGGATATCTCTTTCCCAGAGATCGAAAAGTTCGATAACCTGCCAGAGCCAAAAGCTGAAGGCGCGACGGCGTTCGTTTCTATCATGGAAGGTTGTTCTAAATACTGTACTTACTGCGTTGTACCATACACACGTGGCGAAGAAGTTAGCCGTCCAATGGATGATGTACTTTTCGAAGTTGCTCAACTTGCAGAGCAAGGCGTACGTGAAGTTAACCTGCTAGGTCAAAACGTAAACGCATACCGCGGTCCAACACACGAAGGCGATATCTGTTCATTCGCAGAACTGCTTCGTCTTGTTGCTTCTATCGACGGTATCGACCGTATTCGTTTCACAACAAGCCACCCGCTTGAGTTTGGTGACGACATCATTGAAGTTTACAAAGACACACCAGAGCTAGTGAGCTTCCTTCACCTACCAGTACAAAGTGGTAGTGACCGTATTCTTACGATGATGAAGCGCCCACATACGGCTATCGAGTACAAATCTATTATCCGTAAACTGCGTAAAGCTCGCCCTGACATTCAAATCAGCTCTGACTTTATTGTTGGTTTCCCTGGTGAGTCTAAGCAAGACTTCGAAGATACAATGAAGCTAATTAAAGACGTTGATTTCGATATGAGCTTCAGCTTTGTTTTCTCTCCACGTCCAGGTACGCCAGCGGCAGATTACCCATGTGATGTACCAGCACAAGAGAAGAAAGATCGTCTGTACGAACTGCAGCAAACGGTAAACACACAAGCTATGCGTTTCTCTCGTCTAATGTTAGGCACAGAGCAACGTATCCTTGTTGAAGGCCCATCAAGAAAGAACCTAATGGAACTTCGCGGCCGTACAGAAAACAGCCGTGTTGTGAACTTCGAAGGTTCTGCAGACCTAATCGGTCAATTCGTAGATGTGAAGATCACTGAGGTTTACACCAACTCACTACGTGGTGAGCTAGTTCGCACAGAAAAAGACATGGGTCTACGCGTTGTTATGACTCCAGCAGAAATGATGGAAAAAACAAAACGTGAAGACGAGCTAGGTGTAGCGACATTTACGCCATAGGCAATACAACTGTTTGAGCACAAAGCGCAAACACAAAGCTTGAAATTACCTAACTAAGTGACCATCTTAGAAATAGGGATATCACCATCAGAAGCCCGGTCTAAATCGGGCTTTTTGCTCTTTGTTTTATTTAAGAGTGAGTGGCACAAAATGAGAGGCTAATTTGAGCAATAAAATCGTTACCTTAGAGATAAATCTAGAACCAGCAGACAACAAGCGCTTGGCAAGTTTATGCGGACCATTTGACGACAACATCAAGCATCTTGAGCGTCGTCTGGGCGTTGAGATTAATTACCGTAGCAACTTTTTCACCATTGTCGGTAAGCCTCACACTACAGCCGCAGCTTTAGACATCATCAAACACCTCTATGTTGAAACGGCTCCAGTTAAAGGCAACATAATCGATATCGAACCAGAGCAAATACATCTGGCGATCACCGAGTCAGGCATTTTGGAGCAACACGTCGAGTCTGAAATTGACTACGGCAAAGAAGTGACCATTAAGACTAAAAAAGGCGTCATCAAACCTCGAACGCCAAACCAAGCACAGTACCTAATGAACATGGTGACTCATGACATCACCTTTGGTATTGGGCCAGCAGGTACAGGTAAAACCTACTTAGCCGTTGCTGCAGCAGTTGATGCACTTGAACGCCAAGAGATTCGTCGCATTCTATTGACGCGCCCTGCTGTTGAAGCCGGTGAGAAGCTTGGTTTCCTACCGGGTGATTTAAGCCAAAAAGTAGACCCATATTTACGTCCACTTTACGATGCGCTGTTTGAGATGCTTGGCTTTGAGCGAGTTGAGAAGCTGATTGAACGTAACGTAATTGAAGTTGCGCCACTGGCTTACATGCGTGGTCGTACATTGAATGATGCGTTTATCATTCTTGATGAGAGCCAAAACACCACGGTAGAACAGATGAAGATGTTCTTAACCCGTATCGGTTTTAACTCACGCGCTGTGATCACAGGTGATATTACGCAAATCGATTTACCTCGTGGTGCAAAATCAGGCTTACGCCATGCGACTGAAGTGCTCAATGAAGTCGACGACATTAGCTTTAACTTCTTCATGTCTGAAGACGTCGTTCGTCACCCTGTAGTTGCTCGTATCGTCAACGCATACGAGAAGTGGGAAGCAAAAGACCAGAAAGAGCGCAAAGAGTTTGAAAAGCGTAAACGTGAAGAGCGTGAAGCCAAACTTCTTGAGGCTCAGCAGGTAGTTACGACACAATTAGCAACACAAAATAGCTCTGTAATTGCAGAACAAGGTGATAAATAGATGTCTATTGAACTAGACCTGCAATTAGCGGTCGAAAATGAGCAAGGTCTTCCAACTGAGCAAGATATTCAGCTTTGGTTGGACAAGACAATTCCTCAGTTTCAAGAGAACGCTGAGTTGACGGTTCGTATCGTTGATACACAAGAAAGCCACCAGCTCAATCATGAATATCGTGGCAAAGATAAGCCAACTAACGTGTTGTCTTTTCCATTCGAGGCTCCTCCAGGGATCGAGTTAGATCTACTGGGCGACCTCATTATCTGCCGCCAAGTTGTCGAAAAAGAAGCAGAAGAGCAAAGTAAGCCTCTGCTAGCACACTGGGCTCATATGGTTGTACATGGCAGTCTGCATCTGCTAGGTTATGATCATATCGAAGATGATGAAGCTGAAGAGATGGAGTCACTCGAGACAGAAATCATGCAATCTATGGGGTTTGAAGACCCTTACATTCTAGAAAAGTAAATTGATTCTAGTAAAGTAGGTTGCAGAGAAACAATAACTCATCGAACCTGTGATTTTCGCAGGAATCTGAGTTTTAACGTGTGCTATCACACTTCTGATAGCGTTATTTTTTGAGAAATCATGAACGAAGGTAACCCCCCCACTTCTGAGGGAAGTAAAAAATCTGAAGGTCCGAGTAGAAAGTCCTTCTTTGAACGCCTAGGCCAACTATTTCAAGGTGAAGTAAAAGATCGCCAAGAGCTCGTAGATGTAATCCGCGACTCAGAAATTAATGACCTAATTGACCACGACACACGCGACATGCTCGAGGGTGTTATGGAAATTTCAGAGATGCGAGTACGCGATATCATGCTGCCTCGCTCTCAAATGGTTACAGTTGAACGCACAGATGATCTAGATACATTGATTGCGCTCATTACTGATGCTCAACACTCTCGCTACCCAGTGATCAGTGAAGATAAAGACCATGTTGAAGGCATTCTATTAGCGAAGGACCTACTTAAGTATTTGGGTTCAGAAAGTGCTCCATTTGATATCGAACAAGTGATTCGCCCTGTCGTGGTTGTTCCTGAAAGTAAGCGAGTTGATCGCCTGCTTAAGGAGTTCCAAGAAGAGCGTTACCACATGTCTATCGTTGTCGATGAGTTTGGTGGAGTTTCTGGCCTGGTAACCATTGAAGATATCCTCGAAGAAATCGTTGGTGAAATTGAAGACGAGTTCGACGATGAAGAAGAGCTAGATATTCGTAAGCTGAGTAAGCATACCTTCTCTGTAAAAGCTTTAACCACTATTGAAGAGTTCAACGATACGTTTAACACTGCCTTTAGTGACGACGAAGTGGATACGGTAGGCGGCATGGTTATGACAGCACTCGGCCACCTGCCGGTTCGTGGCGAAATTGTAGAAATCGAAAACTACCATTTCAAAATAACATCAGCAGATAACCGTCGTGTGATTCAGCTACAGGTAACCATTCCTGACGAACAGCCTCTTCCGACTATCGAAGAATAACAACTTCTCTCTAAAGAGATGACAGAAATTAGATGACTAATACCTTTATTCATCGCCTATTACGGCCGCTTGCGGCCGTTTTTGTTGGCGCTATAACCACCCTTTCATTCGCTCCATACTCTATATGGCCTCTTGCTATTCTCAGCCCAGCTTTGTTGCTGTTACTGATCCACAACCGCTCTCCTAAAAGTGCGCTTTGGATTGGCTACGCATGGGGTTTAGGTCAATTCACCACAGGTATCAGCTGGGTATACGTCAGCATTGATGGTTTTGGCGGCATGCCACTGGCAGCCAACCTATTTTTGATGGCATTGCTTGTTGGCTACCTAGCCGTTTATTCAGGGCTATTTACCTGGGGTTTGAATAAATTCTTCCCTGCCAATAACCTAAGCCGCTTTTTCCTTGCAGCTCCTGCATTCTGGCTAGTCTGTGATTGGCTGCGTGGCTGGGTAATGACGGGCTTCCCTTGGCTTTGGTTAGGCTACAGCCAAATCGATTCGCCATTGGGTTCATTTGCACCGATTGGCGGCGTAGAGCTAGTAACTTTAGCGATCATTGTTTCAGCCTCTGCATTCACTTATGCGATTGTTAACCGGGCTTGGAGCATCGCTCTCATTCCCGCCGTCGTATTTAGTGCAGGCTTTGGTATTCGCAACATCGACTGGGTCACGCCGAACCCTGAAAAAACCACGTCAGTCGTCTTGATACAAGGCAACGTCGATCAAGACAGTAAATGGCTACCGAGTCATCGCTGGCCAACCATGATGAAGTACACCGACCTAAGCAGAGAAAACTGGGGAGCGGATATCATCATCTGGCCTGAAGCGGCTATTCCAGCATTCGAAGTTGAGATCCCATCTTTCCTACGTAACTTGGATAGCGCAGCGAAGATGAACAACAGTTCGATCATTACCGGTGTGCTGAATCAGTCTGAAGATAAGAAATACTACAACAGTGTTCTTTCTCTCGGTGTGAATCCATACGGTGAGTACAGCTACGATCCAGACGAACGCTACCATAAACACCACCTGTTACCATTTGGTGAGTTTGTGCCGTTTGAAGATATCTTGCGTCCATTAGCACCTTTCTTTAACTTGCCAATGTCATCATTTAGCCGTGGCGACTTTGTTCAACCAAACATAGTGGCAAATGGTCGTCACTTAGCGCCGGCACTGTGTTATGAGATCATCTTTAATGATCAAGTTAGACAGAACGTAACCGACGAGACTGACTTTATTTTAACGCTCTCTAACGATGCGTGGTTTGGTCGTTCGATTGGCCCTCTGCAACATATGGAAATTGCACAGATGCGTGCTCTGGAGCTTGGTAAGCCGGTTATTCGCTCGACCAACAACGGTGTGACGGCAGTTACTGATTACAAAGGCAATATAATCAAGCAAGTGCCTCAGTTTGAAACGGCAGTGTTAAAAGCTGAACTCATTTCAACAGATGGTCAAACGCCTTATCACACAGTAGGTACTTGGCCACTGTATATCTGGGCGATGCTCAGCTTGGTGATTGGTTGGGTAATTAGAAAGCCAAAAAGCTAGATTCGACGAAAAGTGATTTGAGGGTTGACTGATCGGGTCAACCCTTTTTCATTGCTGTGGTTTTGCGTTGATACGCTATGGTTCAGAAGCTTACGGTTTAAGGGCTTTACGACTAAACCCTTTAGAACCACATTTAATGCATGGAATGATATTGGTTGGGTGGTTATATTCGGTTTGGTGACCACACTCGTCACATACTAAGGTTCCCAAGCCAATGACTTCACCCGCTTGATACAAGCCTTGGTGTTCTAAGTCTTGGAACAGTTCAACCCATTCCACCTTAGTACGATCAGTAATATCCAACAGCCCTTGCCAAATAGAGTCCGCAATCATCAAATAGAATGGACCGCTTTTACTCTCTTCATAGCTTTCGGAAAACTCTTTTAAGTCCGACTTCACGTAGGCAGAGATCAATGAAAGCTCATCTTTAGTCATATCATTAGCTGCTTTCGCAAACTTGCCCGACGTTTCGATTTTGTTGTTGAGCTCTTCAGGGCTATGCTTCAGCGTTTCAATCACCTCTTCGACGACTTCTTCATAGAGCGCTTTTTTCTTCGGCATAACAACCTCCTTAAGATAACCAACCTTTTAGTGAGCAAACGGATGCGCTGCAATGCACTCCCGCTTACAAACAAATCAATTCATACTCTTAAGTATAGTTGCCCTGCGAAATTCAGTGAAAATTACACAATCTACTAAGCGGCAACTGCAAGTATGAAGGGTATAACTATTGTTGTACTCAGCTCCTTTAGGTATTCTATGACGATCTGTAAGATTCTGTTCTAACCGAACTCACAAATTCCAAGATAACCGGATACCATCGATGCAAGAACAATATAACCCGCAAGAGATTGAACAAAAGGTTCAACAACACTGGGATAACAGCGAAACTTTCGTTGTAAGTGAAGACCCAAACAAAGAAAAATTCTACTGTCTTTCTATGTTCCCTTACCCAAGTGGCCGACTGCACATGGGTCACGTGCGTAACTACACCATCGGTGATGTGGTATCTCGTTTCCAACGTCTACAAGGCAAAAACGTAATGCAGCCAATTGGTTGGGATGCATTCGGCCTACCTGCAGAAAACGCCGCTGTTAAAAACAATACAGCACCTGCACCATGGACTTACGAAAACATTGAGTACATGAAGAACCAGCTTAAGCTTCTAGGCTTTGGTTACGACTGGAACCGTGAATTCGCAACGTGTACTCCAGAGTACTACCGTTGGGAACAAGAGTTCTTCACTAAGCTTTACGAAAAAGGCCTGGTTTACAAGAAGACATCTTCAGTGAACTGGTGTCCGAACGACCAAACTGTACTTGCAAACGAGCAAGTAGAAGATGGCTGCTGCTGGCGTTGTGATACTCCAGTAGAACAAAAGAAAATCCCACAGTGGTTCATTAAGATCACTGAGTACGCTCAAGAGCTACTAGACGATTTAGACAACCTTGAAGGTTGGCCTGAAATGGTTAAGACCATGCAGCGCAACTGGATCGGCCGCTCTGAAGGTGTTGAGCTATCTTTCGCTGTTAACGGTGAAGAAGCGCCACTGGAAGTGTACACAACTCGTCCAGACACACTAATGGGTGTTTCTTACGTTGGTATCGCTGCAGGTCACCCACTTGCAGAGAAAGCATCTCAAAACAACCCTGAGCTTGCAGCATTCGTTGAAGAGTGTCGCAACACTAAAGTTGCTGAAGCTGAACTAGCAACGATGGAAAAGAAAGGCATGGATACTGGTCTAACGGCTATCCACCCTCTTAACGGTCGTGTTGTTCCTGTATATGTAGCAAACTTCGTTCTTATGGATTATGGCACAGGTGCGGTAATGGCGGTTCCTGCTCACGATCAACGTGACTACGAATTCGCAACTAAGTACGGCATCGACATCATCCCAGTAATCAAGCCTGAAGACGGTTCTGAGCTAGACGTTTCTGAAGCGGCTTACACAGAGAAAGGTGTATTGTTCGATTCTGGTGAATTCGATGGTCTTGCTTTCCAAGAAGCATTCGATGCAATTGCTTCGAAGCTTGAAGCTGAAGGCAAAGGTAAGAAGACAGTAAACTTCCGTCTACGTGACTGGGGTGTATCTCGTCAACGTTACTGGGGCGCTCCAATCCCAATGGTAACCACTGAAGACGGTGAAGTTCACCCAGTACCAGCAGACCAACTGCCAGTCATTCTTCCTGAAGATGTAGTAATGGATGGCGTAACGAGCCCAATCAAGGCTGACAAGTCTTGGGCTGAAACAACATTCAACGGCGAACCCGCTCTACGTGAGACTGACACGTTCGATACGTTTATGGAGTCTTCTTGGTACTACGCACGTTACTGTTCACCGCAAGCAGACGACATTCTAGATCCAGAGAAAGCAAACTACTGGCTACCAGTTGACCAATACGTTGGTGGTATCGAGCACGCTTGTATGCACCTGCTTTACTCTCGTTTCTTCCATAAGCTTCTACGTGATGCTGGCTACGTGACGTCTGATGAACCGTTCAAGCAACTACTATGTCAAGGCATGGTTCTGGCTGACGCGTTCTATCACGAAAACGAAAAAGGCACCAAAGAGTGGATTGCACCGACTGACGTAACGGTTGAACGTGACGGTAAAGGTCGCATCGAAAAAGCAGTCGACGATCAAGGTCGTGAAGTTGAACACTCAGGCATGATCAAAATGTCTAAGTCTAAGAACAACGGTATCGACCCACAAGAGATGGTAGACAAGTACGGCGCTGATACAGTACGTCTATTCATGATGTTTGCATCACCTGCAGACATGACGCTTGAGTGGCAAGAGTCTGGCGTTGAAGGGGCTAACCGCTTCCTTAAACGTGTTTGGAAATTGGTTCACGCTCACTCTTCTAAGGGTGCTGCTGAATCTGTTGATGCTTCTGCGCTATCTGGCGACCAAAAAGCACTTCGTCGTGATATCCATAAAACTATCGCGAAAGTAACGGACGATATTGGCCGTCGCCAAACGTTCAACACGGCAATCGCTGCAATCATGGAACTGATGAACAAGCTGGCGAAAGCACCTCAAGAATCTGCACAAGACCGTGCAATCCTTGACGAAGCGCTAAAAGCGGTAGTACGCATGCTTTACCCAATGACTCCACACATCTCTTACGAAATGTGGATTGCACTTGGTGAATCAAACGTAGACTCAGCAACATGGCCAACTTTCGATGAGAAAGCGCTAGTTGAAGACGAGAAAACTATCGTTGTTATGATCAACGGTAAGCTACGTGCGAAACTAACCGTTGCTGCTGATGCAACAGAAGAGCAAGTTCGTGAGCTTGGTCTAAACGATGAGAACGCTAAGAAGTTCCTAGATGGCTTAACTATCCGTAAAGTTATCTTCGTACCAGGTAAGCTTCTAAACATCGTTGCTAACTAATTTCGTTAGCACAATGCAATTGCTAAAGAATTAACGAACTTAATTCATCAAAAGCAGTCTGTAGACAGGGTAGCTAATTGCCCTGTCTACTTATTTAAGCGCTTTAGACTTGAGCCTAACCACTCAAACGAACTAAAGCCTTTAAATAAGTATTCTACCTTCATGAGAGCCATCAAATAATGCGCCTGATTTCACTATCTTCATTGAAAGTTACTGTTGTTGTTTTAACCGTCAGCCTATTAAGTGCGTGTGGTTTCCACCTACGTGGTGATTACTCCGTACCAGAAGAACTCAACAAGATCTCCGTAACCAGTTACGACCAATACAGTACGTTTACACGTATGATGAAAGGTCAACTGCGTATGAATGATGTAGAAATTGTGCCACCGGCTGAGAATACACCTAACCTGCATATTATTAGTGAGAGCGTAGGTGAGCGAACTCTGTCTCTATACCAAAACACTCGTGCAGCAGAGAAAGAACTGACATTCCGAGCAAGATATCGAGTTACTGTCCCGGATCTAGGCTCAAAGACATTCTCAACCAGCGTTACCCGTAGTTATCTAGATAACCCGCTAACTGCACTTGCGAAGTCGGTTGAGCGAGACATGATCGAAGATGAGATGCGTAAGTTGGCAACAAGCCAAATCCTTCGTCAGATGGCTCGACTAAAAGCGAACATTGCAGCTGATAGCATGGATCTAGATGCACTAGAACACGTTCAAGTGAAAGAGCTTGAAAAGCAATACAACATCAAGAATGTTGAAATTGACGACGTTGAGATCGTACCAGCTTCAGAAGAACAACCAACACTTAGCGATTCGGCTGAGTAATAGGTTTATTTGATGCGTATTTTTGCTGACCGCTTATCAGAGCAACTTATTAAACAGTTGAGTAATGTTTACCTAATTTTTGGTAACGAACCGCTACTGTTGCAAGAGAGCCGAGAAGCGATTCAAAAGGCTGCAAAACAGCAAGGCTTTGAAGAACGTCACCGCTTTGCGATTGATAGCAGTCTCGACTGGAATCAAGTCTACGACTGCACTCAAGCACTGAGCCTATTCTCTAGCCGTCAGGTCATCGAGCTTGAGCTGCCAGAGTCAGGCGTCAATGCCGCAATAGCGAAAGAGCTACTCGCAATCTCCGAGCATATCCACAGTGATATCTTGTTAATCTTGGTGGGCACTAAGCTCACCAAAGCTCAAGAAAGCGCTAAGTGGTTTAAGGCTCTTTCGAATCAGGGTCACTGGGTCAGTTGCCTAACGCCAGATGTCAGTCGGTTACCTCAGTTTGTCCAAGCGCGTTGCCGTCAAATCGGTTTAACGCCAGACCCTGAAGCGATTCAAATGCTGGCGCAATGGCATGAGGGTAATCTATTTGCTCTCACCCAAAGCCTAGAAAAACTGGCTCTCCAATACCCAGATGGAAAACTCACGTTAGTACGCTTAGAAGAATCGCTGAGTCGACACAACCATTTTACTCCATTCCATTGGAGTGATGCGTTATTGGCAGGCAAAGGTAACCGAGCACAACGAATCCTGCGTCAGCTAGAAGCTGAAGGTGTCGAACCCGTCATTTTATTACGTAGCATACAACGAGAGCTTGCTCTGCTATTACAAATGCAGCAACAAATGAAACAGATGCCGATTGGTCAGGTCTTCGAAAAACACCGTATCTGGCAATCTAAAAAGCCTCTTTATAACGCCGCGCTAACAAGAGTTTCGATTTCTCAATTACACTCTTTGTTCGCGTTGCTCACTCAAGCTGAATTGATGACAAAAACTCAATATGAGCAGTCGCCTTGGCCACTAATTCATCAGTTAAGCGTAGAGTTTTGTATCCCTTCAGCTTCAATACCATTCCACGCATAAAAGCGTGTTATATTCTAGGGTCAACAAGCCCTAAACAAAGCTAAATTCAGATTAAAGGAACACCCAGTGTTACGTGAAGAACTAAAAGATTTTCTTGCAGACAAAGCCGACGACATGAAAGCAGAATCGATTGTAACTATCGATGTAGAAGGCAAATCAAGCGTTACTGATTACATGATTGTTTGTACTGGCACCTCTAAACGCCATGTTGCCTCTATTGCACAGCATGTTGCTGATGAAGTGCGTAAAGCGGGTATGCAACCTCTAGGTATGGACGGCCAGCAAGAAGGTGAATGGGTTGTTCTAGATATGGGCACAAGCATGCTTCACGTTATGCAAGAAGAGCATCGTGAGCTGTACCAACTAGAAAAACTTTGGGGCTAAGCTTTGAAGATCCAGTTAATCGCAGTTGGCACAAAAATGCCAAAGTGGGTTGAAGAAGGGTTTCAAGAATACAAACGCCGCTTCCCTCACGATATGCCATTAGAGCTCATTGAAATTACTGCAGGAAAGCGCGGTAAAAATGCAGATATTGCACGCATTCTTCAAAAAGAAGGTGAAGCGATGCTGGCTGCAGTTCCAAAAGGCAACCGTATTGTCACGCTCGATATCCCAGGTAGAAAGTGGGATACACCTCAACTTGCTGAGCAATTAGAAAGTTGGAAGCTGGATGGACGTGACGTATCTATCCTAATTGGCGGGCCTGAAGGATTAGCACCTGCATGTAAAGCGGCCGCAGACCAAAGTTGGTCTCTGTCTGCGCTTACTCTCCCTCACCCATTAGTACGCGTTATCATGGCTGAAAGCTTGTATCGAGCTTGGAGCATCACTGCTAACCACCCTTATCATCGAGAATAAGCGTTAATGTTACGTAAACGTAGCCAAATCCGCGATTACAAAGCAGAAGCACGACTATTTACTAGCCGTGCTTTTGTTGCGTTTGCGGGGATCATAGTCATGATGTCGATGTTGGTTGTTAACCTGTACAACATTCAGGTCAATCAATACCAAGACTATAAAACTCGTTCTAACGACAACCGTATCAAGGTCGTTCCGATCGCCCCTAACCGTGGTTTGATTTACGATCGCAACGGTATACTTCTTGCCGAAAACCGTCCTGTTTTCAATCTAGAAATCATACCCGAAAAAATTAAAGATATGGATGACACGCTTGCTCGTCTGCAAGCATTAATTGAGATCCCGCCAGAGCGTATCGAGCGCTTTAATCGTGATCGTCGTAATTCACGACGCTTTAAATCAGTACCTATTCTTAATCAACTGTCTGAAGAACAAGTTGCCGTCTTCTCTGTAAACCAACACAAATTCCCAGGTGTTGAAGTTACGGGAACTTTGAAGCGTTTCTACCCTTACGGTGATGTGCTCACTCACGTAATAGGCTATGTATCGCGCATCAATGACCGTGATATGCAGCGCTTGATGCGAGAAGAAAAAGACGCCAATTACCAAGCTACACGTGATATCGGTAAGTTGGGTATTGAGCGTTATTACGAAGATATGTTGCACGGTACAGCTGGCTACCAAGAAGTCGAAGTTAACAGTCGTGGACGAGTGATTCGTACCCTCAAATTTGTCCCTTCGGTTCCAGGCAAAGATATCGTACTTAACTTAGATATCAAGCTACAGCTATACGTACATAAGTTACTTGATGGCCGCCGTGGTTCAGCTATCGTTCTCGATCCGAAAGACAATGGCGTGTTAGCCATGGTATCGAGCCCAAGCTACGACCCAAACGCATTCGTGCATGGTATCTCGTCTAAAGGCTATAACGCGCTACTTCAAGACAAAAACCGCCCTTTGGTTAACCGTGCCACGCTAGGGATTTACCCACCAGCATCGACGATCAAACCCTTCATTGCTGTTGCTGCTCTGCAAGAAGGTGTTATTACACCAAACACTACGCGCAATGACCCAGGCTATTGGAAGATACCAAACTCAAAAACGAGACCATTCCGTGACTGGTTGCGTTGGGGACACGGTGTCGTGGATATAGAAAAAGCGATTGAAGAGTCGGTGGATACCTTCTTTTACCAAATTGCTTATGATCTCGGCATTGATCGCATATCCAAATGGATGATGATGTTCGGCTTTGGTGATTATACTGGCATCGATATTTATGAAGAAAGCAAAGCCAATATGCCAACTCGTGATTGGAAGATGGCAAGACACCGTGTGCCTTGGTACCAAGGTGACACCATCCCAGTTGGTATTGGCCAAGGCTACTGGACTGCAACACCCATGCAGATTGCAAAAGCCACATCAGTTTTGGTCAATGAAGGTGAAGTAACCGCACCTCACCTACTTCGTTCAACCATTGATAACGGTCGTCCATTCGATGAACAAATCATGTCGGACATTGAAACTTACCCACCGCTAACCGGGGTTAAGAAGAAGTATTGGGATATCGCTCAGGAAGGTATGAGGCTGGCTAACCACGGTAAGAAAGGTACGGCAAGACGTTCATTCCAGAAGATGTCTTACCAAACCGCTGGTAAATCGGGTACCGCACAGGTATTCGGCTTAAAAGAAGATGAAGAGTACAACGCGGATGAAATCGCAGAGCACTTACGCGATCACGCCCTCTTTACGGGTTACGCGCCTTTTGAAGATCCTGAAGCCGTCGTGACTATCGTTCTAGAGAACGCAGGTGGCGGTTCTTCTAACGGCGGCCCAGTAGTAAGAAGGATTTTAGACCATATTATCCTTGCAGAAGATTATCAAAGTGAGCCAATTAAATAATGAAACTTGATCCTTCAACTGGACGAAATAGAGCCCTATTCGAAAGGCTGCATATCGACCTGCCGCTTTTGCTTGGCATTCTGGTTTTAATGGGCTTTGCCCTGCTGATCATGTACAGCGCAAGCGGACAAAGCCTTGCGATGATGGACCGCCAGGCGATGCGCATGGCTCTGTCTTTAGGTGTGATGATCTTCCTAGCGCAAATCTCACCTCGTACTTATGAAACCTTGGCACCACTGCTATTTGTAGGTGGTGTCATCTTGCTATTGGGCGTGTTGTTCTTTGGTGAAGCCTCTAAAGGCGCCCAGCGTTGGTTAAACTTCGGCTTTGTTCGATTCCAACCGTCAGAGCTATTAAAGCTCGCGGTGCCTTTGATGCTGGCACGATTTATCGGTAAGCGCTCACTTCCACCAACATTCCAAACATTAGCGATCTCGCTAGTGATGGTGTTTGTACCGACGATTCTAATCGCAAAGCAGCCTGACCTAGGTACATCTATCCTTATCGCCGCATCTGGTATCTTCGTGATATTCCTGGCTGGTATCAGTTGGAAAATCATTGCTAGCGCGGCAATCGCATTAGGGGCATTTATCCCAATCCTATGGTTCTTCTTGATGCGTGAATATCAAAAAGTGCGTGTTAGAACCCTCTTTGATCCTGAATCAGATCCATTAGGTGCGGGTTACCACATCATTCAAAGTAAGATTGCGATAGGCTCTGGTGGTATTTCAGGAAAAGGTTGGCTGCAAGGCACTCAATCTCAACTAGAGTTTATTCCAGAGCGTCATACCGACTTCATTTTTGCGGTCATTGCCGAAGAGTGGGGCATGATTGGTATATTGTTCTTGCTTGCTATCTACTTGTTCATTATTGGACGTGGCTTAGTGCTTGCGAGCCAAGCTCAAACCGCATTCGGTCGAATGATGGGCGGCAGTATTGTACTGAGCTTCTTCGTTTATATTTTTGTAAACATTGGCATGGTAAGTGGCATTCTACCTGTGGTTGGTGTTCCTCTTCCTCTAGTCAGTTATGGCGGTACTTCAATGGTTACCCTCATGGCTGGTTTTGGTATTTTAATGTCGATACATACACACAGAAAAGCATTCTCAAAGGCGACCTAATCGATGTCTATTACAACGTTTCAAAACAAAGCATCCTTGGTTGAAGAGCTGCCAATCAAAAAAATAGTCTCTATCTTGGGGCTAGCGATTTTAATCAATGGTTGTTCTTCAAAGCAGCCAACAGGGCGCTACGATATTGATTCAGATATTGCACCAGACGCACCGATCTCAGTAGAGCATCTCGAGGATGCTCACCCTCAGTATGAACCTTATAGTTTAGGTGGTAATACGGATTACACTTTGCGTGGCGAAGACTACAAGATCGTAAAGAAAACCGAAGGTTTTACTGAGAAAGGCAAAGCCTCTTGGTACGGTAAGAAGTTTCATGGTCACTTAACGTCTAATGGCGAGATCTACGACATGTATTCGATGTCTGCGGCGCACAAAACATTGCCAATTCCAAGCTATGTAAAAGTGACGAATACCGACAATAACAAAACGACGATTGTTCGTATCAATGACCGCGGCCCATTCCATGAAGGCCGAATCATTGACCTTAGTTATGCGGCAGCTTACAAGCTCGATGTGTTAAGAACCGGCACGGCAAATGTTGAGATTGAAGTCATTACTGTAGCTATGCCAACCGACGCAAATAAAAAGGCTGCTTTACCGCAATTTATTATTCAAGTCGCGACATCTCCGCATGAAGATAGAACAGAGAAGTTAGCAAAAGATCTAGCCGAAAAGCTAGAAGTAGCAACGTTCTTGCAGCCAAATGATGACAACTACCGTCTGATGATTGGGCCATTTCATGACTATGCTCTGACTCAAGAGAAATTAGAACAAGTTAAGCTGATGGGTCACCCGTCAGCTTATATAAAAAAACACACCCTAACTCGCTAATTAATCTAACAGTTACTTCTGGTAATCAGCGCTCTGGTGTGACAGAGTGATTCTGTTAATATATGAATAGTTCACCAAATAATTGCATTCAAAATGATTAAATCTAATAAACTTGTTAAATCGATTTTTGCTACTTCTGTTGCTCTTTCTGCAACGATAGCTACATCGTCATTCGCCGCTCCTATTGTTGTTCCTGATGCACCTCAAATCGCCGCTAAAGGTTTTGTTCTGATGGATTACCATTCAGGCAAAGTACTAGCAGAGAAAGAGATGAATACTCAGCTTTCTCCAGCAAGTTTAACCAAGATGATGACGAGCTACGTGATCGGCCAAGAGCTCGACCGTGGCAACATCAACCTAAACGACGATGTTGTAATCAGTGAAAATGCTTGGGCTAAAAACTTCCCAGATTCATCTAAGATGTTCGTTGAAGTGGGCACTACGGTTAAAGTTGAAGAATTAAACCGCGGTATCATCATTCAATCAGGTAACGACGCATGTGTTGCTATGGCTGAACACATCGCTGGCTCTGAAGATGCATTCGTTGACCTAATGAACGCTTGGGCAAGCTCTATCGGCATGAAAGACACGCACTTTGCTAACGTGCACGGTCTAGACAACCCGAACCTATACTCAACGCCTTACGATATGGCGCTACTTGGTCAGGCGCTGATTCGCGACGTACCAGACGAGTACCGTATCTACTCAGAGAAGAAATTCACATACAACGGCATCACCCAATACAACCGTAACGGTCTGTTATGGGATAAGAGCATGAACGTTGATGGCATCAAAACGGGCCACACAAGCAATGCAGGTTACAGCCTAGTAAGCTCAGCGACAGAAGGCAAAATGCGCCTAGTGGCTGTAGTTATGGGCACCAAGAATGCGAATGCTCGTAAAACAGAAAGCAAAAAACTGCTTAGCTACGGCTTCCGCTTCTTTGAAACAGTGGCACCACACACAGCCGGTGAAACCTTCGTAGAAGAGAAGATCTGGATGGGTAGCAAGGACACAGTTGCACTGGGTGTCGACGAAGATACTTTCGTAACGCTACCTCGTGGTCAAGCTAAGAACCTGAAGGCAAGCTTCGTTCTTGAGAAAGAGCTAGAAGCGCCAATCAGCAAAGGCGATGTAGTTGGTAAACTATTCTACCAAGTAGACGGTGAAGACGTTGCTGAATACCCACTACTAGCACTTGAAGATGTAGACCAAGGCAGCCTATTCAGCCGTCTATGGGACTACCTAGTTCTTCTGTTCAAGGGTTTATTCTAAACAAGCAAAAGGTTTGTTCTAGGTAAAACCCAAGCTTGTTGTATAGCTAACCTAATGAGTAAGTTCATGATTTACTCATTAGCGAACCAAAAGCCGCCATGTGCGGCTTTTGTTGATCTTGAGTTCGGTGATATTTACACGTAATATTCCGCCTTATTACTCGTGTCTGTTGACCGAACACGCTTTTTATCGACATTTCGCCAATTTGCGAGAGTCTAGCCTTTTGGAGCTAATCATGAACATCAATTCTGATGCAAAACTAAAAGACCTCTTAGAGTTCCCTTGTTCATTCACTTACAAAGTAATGGGCCACGCTAAGCCAGAACTGACTGAGCTAGTACTAGAAGTGATCCAGCGTCATGCTCCTGGTGACTACAGCCCAACGCTAAAACCGAGTGCGAAAGGCAACTACCACTCTGTTTCTATCAATATTACTGCGACTTCAATTGAACAAGTAGAAACTCTTTATAAAGAACTGGGCGAGATCGAAATCGTTCGTATGGTTCTGTAATCTCCGATTACACATGAAAAACAGCGGCTTATTGCCGCTGTTTTTGTTTAAAGCACCCTATCTAGCTCAAATTCATTCAACTTAATTTTCAATAAATACAAAGAAAGTTGAAAAACCTTGCAGTCCGTCTGTAGTTAGAATCATGTTTCGCGTTTATAATGCGTTCACTTTATTAATCCTTGAGGGAGTGCAGCTTTGCAAAATAAGCTAATCGTAAAAAAATTAGGCCGTCAGGATTACGAACCTGTATGGAAAGCCATGCATAAGTTCACAGACGAACGCACGGAAGAAGACGTAGACCAAGTTTGGTTGGTTGAACACAACCCTGTCTTCACTCAAGGACAAGCAGGCAAAGCTGAGCATGTATTAAATGCTGGTGATATCCCTGTAATACAAAGCGATCGCGGTGGCCAAGTGACTTATCACGGCCCAGGCCAATTAGTGGCTTACTTTCTGATTAACATCCGCCGCAAGAAATTCGGAGTACGTGATTTGGTTACTCATATCGAGAACCTCGTAATCAATACTCTGAAAGCTTACAATATAGATTCAGCTGCCCGACCTGACGCTCCTGGTGTTTATGTCGATGGCAAGAAAATCTGTTCACTTGGATTACGTATTCGACGTGGCTGCTCGTTCCACGGGTTAGCACTCAACGTCGATATGGACCTGTCTCCATTCCTACGTATTAACCCATGTGGTTACCAAGGTATGGAAATGGCGCAGGTAAGCCAACTCGGCGGACCAAGTGAACTAGAAAACGTTGAGCAACAGTTAATACAAGAGCTCGTAGAGCTACTCGGCTATGACCAAGTAGACATTCAAGCCACCAGTAACATTACAGCAGAAGCATAAAATCATGAGCAAACCAATCCAAATGGAAAAAGGCGTTAAATATCGTGACGCTGACAAAATGGCATTAATTCCCGTAAAGAATATGCCTGCTGAACAGAAAGAAGTTCTACGTAAGCCTGAATGGATGAAGATTAAACTTCCTTCAGACAGCCATCGTATTCAAGAAATCAAATCAGCAATGCGTAAAAACAACCTGCACTCAGTTTGTGAAGAAGCGTCTTGCCCTAACCTAGCCGAGTGTTTCAACCACGGTACGGCAACGTTTATGATTCTTGGCGCTATCTGTACTCGTCGCTGCCCGTTCTGTGATGTTGCCCATGGTCGTCCTGTTGCTCCTGAAGCTGAAGAGCCGAAGAAACTGGCTAAAACAATTCAAGACATGAAACTGAAGTACGTTGTAATCACTTCAGTTGACCGTGATGACTTGCGTGACGGCGGTGCTCAGCACTTTGCTGACTGTAACCGTGAGATTCGCGAACTCAACCCAAATATTCGTATCGAAACACTGGTTCCAGACTTCCGCGGTCGTATGGACGTTGCGCTTGACCTAATGAAAGACAACCCGCCAGATGTTTTCAACCACAACCTAGAGACAGCGCCACGTCTATACCGTAAAGCGCGTCCAGGTGCGAACTACAAGTGGTCTCTTGATCTACTGAAGAAATTCAAAGAGCAGCACCCTGATATCCCAACAAAATCAGGTGTGATGATGGGTCTTGGCGAGACAAAAGAAGAGATCGTTCAAGTACTGAAAGACCTTCGCGAACATGGTGTGACTATGCTGACACTAGGTCAATACCTAGCACCAAGCCGTCACCACTTACCAGTAGAACGCTACGTGCCGCCTTCTGAGTTCGATGAGCTGAAAGAAATTGCTCTAGAACTAGGCTTCACTCACGCAGCTTGTGGCCCGTTTGTACGTTCTTCTTACCATGCAGACTTACAAGCACAAGGTATGGAAATTAAGTAGTCACGATTACTTAACTAAAAATACAAAGGCGCTGACTATTATGTTCAGCGCCTTTTTTCTATCTTGCAAATTCAGCTATACCTTCATATCGAAACAACAAAGCCACTCCCTATGAGTGGCTTTGTGCTTAACATTTCAAGTTCTGAGTGTTTAGGTTCAGATGAGCTCTGCGTTAACCAAATGAAGCCCAGATAACCGTCGCCACTAAGATTGGGCACACGAACTTCACATACATTGGCCAAACCTTACCAAACCAACCCAATTGGAAGTCAGGGCAACCTTGCTCAAGCTCTTTCACTTTTGAAGCTCGGCTCCATACCCAACCACCAAATAGGCAAAACATCAGTGCAGCAACCGGTTGAAGGTACTGAGTCGCTATCATCGCAACCATTCCAAACATCGCGGCAAAGTTGTAAACAATCACCACACTGAACAGTGCAATAACACCACCAATCACCCAACTCGTTGGTGTTCGTCTGGTATTGAAACGCTCACTCACTAGCGCTACAGGCCCTTCCAGCATCGAAATCGATGAAGTCAGCGCGGCAATCGTTAGCAACAAAAAGAAGACAATCGCGAAGATCTGACCAAGTACGCCTAAACTGTCAAACATCAAAGGCAGAACCGTGAATACTAGCGTATCAGAGCTTAATAATGAGCCATCTTCAGCGTAGATTTGAACACCTTTTTGCATCGCAACAAACATTGCTGGCATCACAACTAAACCCGCAATAAAAGCAACAGCTGTATCAACTAAAGTAACGTTCATTGCCATTTTTGGTAAATTCTCTTTCTTGCTTAAGTAAGAGCCATAAACCAACATTGAACAACCACCAATGGTGAGCGAGAAGAACCCCTGTCCCATTGCCGCCAGAATCAGTTTTCTATCCCACACTTTCTCAAAGTCTGGAATAAGGTAATGTTTTAGGCCTTCCATCGCGCCAGATTGCGTCATGATGTAAACAAACAATAAGCCAAATAAAACAAACAGCGCAGGCATCAAACGAGTCGACCATTTCTCGATGCCTTGCTTAACACCGCCCTGCACAATCAAGATAGTCAGTACATAGAACGCGACGGTACCAAATACGTTGCGCTCAACACTGAAGCCCTTAAACCAATCAGCAATCGCTTCTAGGCCGATAAGATCCGCGACCGCACCAATTAGGAAACAGATCAACCAGCCACCAACAATACTGTAAAACGCCAACACTGCGCTTGGTACACTCAGTCCAACCCAACCGACAAACTCACCGACTTTCTTACCCAAAGGGTTTGTCGTCAAAGATCGCATGCTATCAACTGGGTTTGCTTGGCCGTGACGGCCTATAGCCATCTCAACCACCAACATAGGGAAAGCAACCACGAAGATCATGATCAAATAGACTAAAAGGAAAGCGCCACCACCGTTGCTAGCAACTTGAGTCGGGAAACCCCAAATATTACCCAAGCCAACCGCTGCACCAGCCGCTGCTAAAATAAAACCTAAACGAGAGCTAAAGTGCTCTCTTGAAGAGGAAGATTGTTGGTCCATATCGCCCGCATTAAAAATCAGTGAACTAGTTGAGAAGTACAGTAATAAAAAGCAATGATAGGCACAACCAATAAATGAACAATTCTCTGATTTTTACAATCAATGCGCTATTTAGAACAACAAAATTAACAAAAAACCAGTCTTATCGTTCAATTATAAGCAACAAAGCGAAGCAGTAGGCTTAAGAAGGAAATGGATTGAATTGAGATAAATACTCGCCGTGTGGTTCCATTTATACAAACAAAAAGAGCACAGACCGGTGCTCTTACTATTCATCACTAGACTCGAATTAAATTGTGAAGACTTGGTAATCTTTTAAGTTCGGAATGATTTCATGCAGTTCTTGCTCTTGTTCTGCCATCTCATCAAGTGAATCACAGAACTCATTCGCTTCTTCTTGTACTTGTTGAGAGTGTTCTTTCATTCGCTCTTCAACTTTCAGCTTTAATTCAGCCATACTGTCAGCCAGTTCAGTCAGGTTTAGGCCACCGTCTTGTTTCATTTTTTCTGACATCGCATTAAAAGCGCTAGAGATAAATTCTTGGTTAAAGATTTCTTTCGCCTTCTCGAAATCTTCAGACCAGCCATTGGCCATCGAATCAAAGCTTTCTGCAGGCAACACTAATTCGCCATCTTTGTAATAACGCGCTTCCAGTTCTGCAAAGTAGGTTTTCATTGATTCTTTTACATTATCAAATGACTCAGGTGAATCCAGGCTAGCCGCGATATCATCAATCACGTCATTGGCTAACGCTAAGCTATCGTTGGCCATTTGTTTCGCTCGAGGTAAGTACTCACTCATGTTTTCGCGATATTTCTCAATCGCCGCTTGTTGGTCGGCATCAAGCTCAACCTTCTCACCATGAATATAGAGGTCGTTGTTATCATCAAAAACGGCCGTATCACCATTCACTTGATGGATTTCGACTTTTTGGTCATCAATTCGTAGTTCATTCTTCAAATCAACTCGACACTGAGCAGCAAACGTTGGCAAGCTCACAACAGAGATCGCCGCTGTTAACGATGCAATTAATACACTGTTTTTCATAAATACATTGCTTTTCATAACATCCTCTCATCAATCTGACAGATTACTATACCCTTGGTATATGCTCCTTTGTCAGAGAAACGTTTTATATCTATTAGTCAGTTAGTTAGTCGATAGAGATAACTTCGTAGCAAAACTGTTTATCTGCGACCTTAAACTCAATCTCATCACCAACTTCTTTACCCATTAGAGCCTGGCCAAAAGGTGCATTTGCCGTCACGATGGCAATCTCATTCTCATTCCACGTGACAGAAAGTCCGCCGACTCTCGGCCCCATAAAGAAATGTTTATATTGATCATGCTCGTCAATGACCACAACGTAACTGCTCACCGTAACCTTCTCACTATCACGCAACACTAAGTTACGATAACACTGAATATCGTCTTCACACTCTTGTACCCTCACCGCTTGACCATGGGCGAGATACGAAGCTTCTAATGCCAATGTATCGTACTTATGTTCAGGCACAGTCTCTTCATCGGTCGCAGCATCAATCGCACGCTGAGTCGCAGATTGTGCGATACGTAATCGGGATTCAAGTTGCTCTATGATTATTTGGCGAAGCTCAGACTTATTCATACTATTGGGGTGCTTTTCTATAGGAGCTACAGAATAGAATTAGGTACAATCAGGTGCAAGACATTTGATTCATCAAGCGACGCTATCATGAATAGGCGCCCGCTTTAGCATCAATACGACACTTAATAACTCAGGTAGAACATAAATGATTGAGCAGAAGCTAAAACAAGTATTCGGATTCGACTCACTGCGCAATGGGCAAAAGCAAGTCATTGATAACGTTCTATCTGGTCACTCGACTGCCGCGATATTCCCGACAGGCTCAGGTAAATCGCTGTGCTATCAATTACCAGCATTAGAGTTACCGCACTTAACCTTGGTGATATCGCCACTGTTAGCCTTGATGAAAGACCAACTCGCTTTCCTGCACAGTAAAGGCATTAGCGCAGCGGCAATCGAATCAAGCCAAGACCGACAAACCACACAACAGGTTATGCAGTCAGTGCGTAACGGTGACACCAAGATCCTCATGATCTCCGTCGAGCGCTTGAAGAACGAACGCTTTCGTCAGTTTATCTCCCAAGTGTCGATCTCACTGCTTGTGGTCGATGAAGCGCACTGTATTTCAGAATGGGGACACAACTTCAGACCCGACTACCTGAAGCTTCCTCAATACCAAAAACAGCTCAATATTCCTCAGGTTCTACTACTGACAGCCACTGCGACTACAGCGGTTATCCAAGATATGAAGTCAAAGTTTGAAATTGATGAGGAGCGCGTTGTGGTTACGGGTTTCTATCGTCAAAATCTCGATCTGTCGATTCAACCTTGTGAACAAACCAGTAAGCTAGAAACCTTGTGCAATGTGGTTAACCAAGCTTCTCTCGCTCCGACTATTGTTTATGTCACCCTTCAACAAACGGCAGAGATGGTGGCTCAGCAGCTTCGCAATGCTGGCGTTAATGCAGTGGCTTACCATGCGGGTCTTAAGCCTGAAAATAGAGATGCTATTCAACACCAATTCATGAATGATGACGTGAGCTGTATCGTCGCAACTATCGCGTTTGGTATGGGCGTGGATAAGTCCAACATTCGCCGAGTGATTCACTTTGACTTACCAAAATCGATCGAAAACTACTCACAAGAGATCGGCAGAGCTGGTCGAGATGGGCAAGCGTCTGAATGTATTTTACTGGCTAACAAACACGGTTTAAGCACACTCGAGAACTTCGTTTTTGGTGATACGCCAGACAACATATCGATCCAAGCGGTATTAAAAGAGATCTACGAAAATCAAAACATTGGCGCTTCTGGCTCGAATCAATGGGAGATCATGCTTAATCAACTATCACGTGAATCCAACATTCGTCAGTTACCGCTAAAAACACTACTGGTGTATCTCGAAATTGAAGGTGTGATTGAGCCCAAGTACAGCTACTTCGCAGACTACAAATTTAAGTTCATTCGTCCGAAACAGCAGATCACAGAGCAATTTCAAAGTGAACGCCGTCAATTTGTCGAAGCGATTTTCCAATGCTCTCCTCAAGCAAGAGTGTGGTGCCAAGTCGACTTCGATGCGCTTTGGACACACTTCCAAGCCGATCGTCAGCGTGTGATTGCGGCTATCGACTACTTCAATGAACAAGGTTGGATTGAACTAGAAAGCAAGCAGATCACCGATGTCTACGCGATCCACAATACTTCTGAAGATATGATGCAACTGTCAGAGCGTCTAACTGAGTTGTTTAAAGCAAAAGAAAACAGCGAGATAAACCGCCTTAACCAAATGCTGAATTTCTTTGAGGCGGATACTTGCCTAAGCTCACGCCTTGCGAGTTATTTTGCCGATGATAAAGCACCAACAAACTGCGGTCACTGCTCTGTATGTCGAGGAGAAGTGGCAATCTTACCAACCGTTGATGTTGAACCTATCGATGATGAGACGGTGATGACATGGATACATGAGTTTATTTCGGCTAGCCAACAACTGATTACCGACGAGGCAATTACTCGCTTCTTATGTGGAATCGCCACCCCGCTTTCAACCAAACTCAAAGCCAGTAAAATGGTCGGTTACGGCAAGCTAGAGCAGCAACCGTTCAGTGATACCTTAGCGCGAGTAAAACAACTTCCTAGGTAATTCTTACTTATAAAAAACCGACTAGGCTATGAAGCGTAGTCGGTATTCATCTCACTCATTATCTTTAAAAGAAGCTCAACTGACGCATTTGGTCTTTAGGTTGCAGCATTACGCTTAAACCAAGCAGGCGTATTTCTCGCCCCTGTTGTCTTTTCAGTATTTCACTAAGCAGCTCTTTGAAGTGTTCACGATCGAGAGAGGCATGGATGTGTTCAATCGTGGTTTGTTGAAAGTCGGCGAACTTGAGCTTAATGCCCTGCTTGATGATCGCTTTGCTTGGGCTAGCCTTTTCTAAGCGAGTCTCGAGTTCAGGAAATAGCTTATCTTCGATTACCTGCCAACATTCTGCGTAGCTTGAAATGTTTTGGGTAAAGGTGCGCTCTACACCTACCGATTTTCGCTCGCGCTCGATGATAACTTCTCGATCATCAATGCCATGACTGCGCTTCCAGAGTGATGCACCTTGACGGCCAAACTTGAGTAGCAGGTCTCGATAGTCAGACTCTTTGATATCCTTACAAGTAAAGAAACCCGCTTGGTGCAGCTTTTCTATGCTCACTTTGCCGACACCGGGAATCTTTTCAAGTGGTAGCTCATCGATCACTGATTGCACGTCTTGTGGAGGGATAACAAACTGACCATTGGGCTTATTCAGATCTGAGGCCACTTTCGCCAAGAATTTAATCGGTGCAATTCCTGCAGAAGCTGTCAGGTTCAGTTCGTTCCAAATATCACGGCGAATAGACTCGGCAATAAGTGTTGCTGAACCGTGACACCGCTTAGAATCGGTGACATCAAGGAAAGCTTCATCCAAGGAAAGTGGTTCAATGATTGATGTGTATCGAGAGAAGATTTCACGGATCTTTTTAGATATCTCGACATAGACCGACATTCTTCCCGGCACAACCAATAGATTAGGACAAAGCTGCAGGGCTTTTCCGGTCGGCATTGCAGAGCGAACACCAAACTTGCGGGCTTCGTAATTACAGGTACTCAAAACACCACGTTGCTTTTCATGCCCACCAACAGCTAACGGGCGATTTCGGTAAGCAGGGTTATCACGCATTTCTACAGCAGCGTAAAAACAATCCATATCAACATGAATTATTTTTCTTACTTTCTCTTCACCCGCACTACACATCTAGGAATCACTCGACCTTACAACTGTATCTATAAACAGTATAATCCAATTATTATCAGATTTAAAACGATCTCGAGTCCAGCTAAAGAGGTTTCTCTTCAATAGCCATGAGCTCTTCTGATACTATTGTTAACGAGTATTTAGTCTATAAGTAGGGATAGCTTTTGAGTGAAAAAATACTAGTGGTAGAGGATAGTCGCGCATTCAGAAACTATCTTTACCAACAATTTAAGAACGATGGCTATGAAGTTGCGTTGGCGGAATCTGTAGAAGAAGCCAAAGCGATCTTAGAGCAAGAAACGGATTTCTTGTGTGCAGTCCTCGACTACTGTTTACCTGACGGCCAAGACGGCGAGATCATTGATCTCGTCTTAGGCTATCAACAGAAAATCATTGTCCTGACCGGGATGTTCGACAATCAACTGCGAGAGCAAGTCCTAGCCAAAGGCGTTATCGATTACATACTTAAAGACAGTATGTCATCAGTAAGCTACCTACTTCCCCTGGTTCAAAGAATTTCGAATAATCGCCATCACAAAGCATTGGTTGTCGATGATTCAGCGGTCGTTCGCCGTTACATAGCTCAACTTCTAGAACACCAATATATCCAAACTATCCAAGCCGAAGATGGCGAACAAGCATTAAAGCTCCTTCATAACGATCCCGATATTACGTTCGTTGTTACAGACCATGATATGCCGAAGAAAGACGGTATAGCGATGATCCGTGAGATACGACGCGATCACGACAGAAACCAGTTGGCTATTCTAGGGTTATCAGGCAGCGATGATCGCACCATGACAGCTCGATTCCTTAAAGCGGGGGCTAACGACTTCCTTTACAAGCCTTTTAACCAAGAAGAATTTTTTTGCCGTATCCATCAACTGCTTGATATGAAAGAAGCGGCCAACGAGCTATTTCGACATGCCAACGAGGATGCTCTTACTGGCTTATGGAACCGTCGTTACCTGTTCAATCAAACATGTAAAGGTTGTGAGCAGCGCAGTATAGCCATGATGGATATCGACTTCTTCAAGAAAGTGAACGACACCTACGGTCACGATGGTGGTGATGCAGTCCTCGTGGAAGTCGGCAAGATCATCAAAGACCATTTTAAAGATGATGTTGCTGTACGCTTCGGTGGCGAAGAATTTTGTATTCAGTCGTGTGGTTCGTTTGAGAGCTTTGTTGACAACTTAGAGTCCATGAGAGAAGCCATTGAAAGCCATGTTGTTGAGCATGACTCTCAAAGAATCAAGGTCAGTATCAGTATCGGCGTAACCGATTTAGACGCGAAGCTAGATGAGCAGATCAAAGCCGCTGATGAGCTTCTTTATACGGCAAAAGAGCAAGGTAGAAACCAACTAGTGTTTGCGCGTAACAGCATGCAAATCGAACAATAGTCATTCGCCTCTGTTTCCATTTTTGGTATACCAAGATTAATTGCTAGACCTCAAAACTAAAAAAGCTCAAGACGATAATCTTGAGCTTTTCAATTTGAGGGCATAGATAACTCTATCCCCTATGACTGTCACCAATTAAGCGATACGGTCTTTACTCCAAGCCGCTTCTTTTTGTTGACGCTCAGCCAGCTTCTCTTCACGGTAAGCTTCACGTGCTTCACGCTTCTTACGCGCGTCACAAGGTTCAGGGCAGTTACATACTTTATCAATACCAACAGCACCCAAACCGCCACAGCTACCTTTCACAACTTTCTTTTGGATAATGTAGCCAATTGACATCGCTGCGATTACTGCAAGAAAAACACCAAATGTAATCAGAAATGTATTCATAATTATCTCGCTTACCTTATTTACCTAAGTATGGCTTAAATGCTTCAGAAGCAATTTCTTTAAAGCCATCTGCTGTTTTTACCACCATGAACACTGGGATGTTATGTTGGTTTGCGACTTCCATTCCTTTTTCCTCACCTAAGACCATAAGGCCCGTAGATAAGCCGTCTGCAGTCATTGAAGACGGGTTTAAAACAGTCACAGAAACCACTTTATGGTGAAGAGGCTTTCCTGTTTCAGGGTTGATGATGTGTGAGTAACGAACACCATCACGTTCAAAATAGTTACGGTAATCACCAGAGGTTGCGATAGCCATATCACCCGGCTCGATGATCTCTTGGATATTACGCTCATCAACGCTTGGTTTCTCAATCGCGATACGCCAGCCCACGTTCTCACGGTTTAAACCTTTCAGACGAATTTCGCCACCGACTTCAACCATGTAGTTGTGAATACCGATAGAATCAAGGTAGTCAGCGACGACGTCAACACCCCAACCTTTTGCAATCGTGGATAGATCGACATACAGGTTAGGTAGGTCTTTCTTCAACATGTTGCCTTCAACACTAAGATGATGGATACCAATCTTAGCCTTGCGAGCCGCCAGCTCTTCATCTGATGGCACAACTTCAGGACGAGCTTCAGGACCAAAACCCCATAAGTTAACTAACGGACCAACCGTTACATCCAGAGCTCCTTCAGTAAGACCGTTCAAACGAATCGCTTCTTTCACAACCGTCGCTGTTTGCTCAGATACTTCGAACGCATCCGCACCTTTATGCTGGTTGAAACGGCTTAATTCGGAATCTTCACGGTAAGTCGACATCTGGTCGTTTACTTCTTCAAGTAGACGATCGATCTCTGTATGAACTTCATTAGACTCAGGAAATTCATCACCATTGATGTATTTAATATTGTAACTCGTGCCCATCGTTGGGCCACTCAAATGCACTTGCTCTCTTGACTGCTCACAGCCCGCAAGAAAAATCAAAGAAGTTAATGCAACAAGCCAAATTCTCACTTGCTTACTCCTGTCTAATGTTGAGGATTCATATAAGGAAAAATAAGAGTAAAAAATAGGTATTTTGAATGCCTTACTCTTTCTTATATAAGCCAGTATGTTGTCAAAAGCTGTCTTAGAAAAACAAATGGCTGACTCGTAGGAGTCAGCCATAATATCAATCACTTAAGTGGATTAACCACCGAAGTCATCTAGTAGGATGTTTTCATCTTCTACACCAAGATCTTTCAGCATGCCGATAACAGCAGCGTTCATCATCGGTGGACCACACATGTAGTACTCACAATCTTCAGGAGCTTCGTGATCCTTCAGGTAGTTTTCGTACAGTACATTGTGGATGAAACCAGTGTAACCGTCCCAGTTGTCCTCTGGTTGAGGATCAGACAGTGCACAGTGCCACACGAAGTTTTCGTTTGCAGCCGCTAGGCCATCGAAATCTTCAATGTAGAACATCTCACGCTTAGAACGTGCGCCATACCAGTAAGACATCTTACGAGTAGACTTAAGACGCTTAAGTTGGTCGAAGATATGAGAACGCATAGGCGCCATACCTGCACCACCACCGATGAATACCATTTCATTGTCTGTGTCTTTAGCAAAGAACTCACCAAATGGACCAGAAATAGTACACTTGTCGCCTTCTTTAAGAGACCAGATGTATGAAGACATCACACCAGGAGCAACATCAGGGTTGTTTGGCGGCGGAGTCGCGATACGAACGTTCAACTTGATGATACCTTTCTCTTCTGGGTATGAAGCCATTGAGTAAGCACGGATTGAATGTTCTTTAACGATAGACTCGTAACGGAATAGGTTGAACTTATCCCAGTCACCACGGTATTCCTCAGGAATATCGTAATCTGCGTATTTCACGTGATGTGGTTCAGCTTCAATCTGAATGTAACCACCCGCGCGGAACGGTACTTCTTCACCTTCAGGGATTGCTAGCGCAAGTTCTTTGATGAAAGTAGCTTCATTGTTATTCGAGATAACAGTACATTCCCACTTTTTAACACCAAAGATATCTTCGTCTAGTTCAATCTCCATGTCAGTTTTCATAGCAACTTGACATGCAAGACGTTCGCCTTCGCGAGCTTCACCTTTTGTGATGTGATCAAGTTCAGTTGGAAGGATGTCGCCACCACCAGACTTAACTTTTACACGACACTGACCACAAGAGCCACCGCCACCACAAGCAGAAGATACGAAAATACCAGCGCCAGCTAGGGCGCCAAGTAGCTTGCTACCAGGTTGAGTAACGATCGCCTTTTCAGGGTCGCCGTTTACTGAAATAGTGATGTCACCTGATGGTACCAGCTTAGACTTAGCGAAAAGAATCACTAGTACTAGAGCCAATACAATAATGGTAAACATCGCTACGCCAAGAATAATGCTTTGCATTTGTTATTCCTTATTACTGGGTGCTTACCCTACAGTTGAACACCAGAGAAAGACATAAAGCCTAACGCCATCAGACCAACAGTAATGAACGTGATACCAAGGCCACGTAGACCTGGAGGTACGTCAGAGTACTTCATCTTCTCACGGATACCCGCAAGAGCAACGATAGCTAACATCCAACCCACACCAGAACCGAAGCCGTAAACAACAGATTCAGCAAAGTTGTAGTCACGAGTTACCATGAAAGATACACCACCAAAGATTGCACAGTTAACTGTGATCAGTGGAAGGAAGATACCTAGTGCGTTGTACAAAGGTGGGAAGAAACGGTCTAGAACCATCTCTAGGATTTGTACAAGTGCCGCGATAACACCGATGAATGCGATGAAGTTAAGGAAACTTAAATCGACACCTTCAACAAGCGCGTTTTCTTTCAGGATGTGTGTGTAAACAAGGTTGTTTACAGGAACAGCGATTGTAAGTACTACAACTACCGCAACACCAAGACCAAAAGAAGTTTTAACTTTCTTAGATACCGCTAGGAATGTACACATACCTAGGAAGAAAGAAAGCGCCATGTTTTCGATGAAAATCGATTTAACTAGCAGACTAATATAATGTTCCATGACTACCTTACCCCTTCGCTTCTACTTGTTCTGGTTTGAACACACGAATTGCCCAAATCAAGAAACCAATTAGGAAGAATGCAGAAGGTGCTAGAAGCATCAAGCCGTTTGGCTGATACCAACCACCGTTGCTCACTAGAGGTAGTACTTCCATACCAAATAGTTTGCCAGAGCCTAGAAGCTCACGGAAGAAACCAACAGTGATAAGAACGAAACCGTAACCAAGACCGTTACCAAGACCATCGATTAGAGATGGGATTGGCGCAGACTTCATTGCGAATGCTTCAGCACGACCCATTACAATACAGTTAGTAATGATTAGGCCTACGAATACAGATAGCTGCTTAGAGATATCGTATAGGTATGCTTTAAGCACTTGGTCTACCACGATTACTAGTGATGCGATAATTGCCATCTGAACGATGATACGCACACTGTTAGGAATGTGGTTACGGATCAAAGAAACGAAGAAGTTAGACAGAGCAGTAACGAACATTACCGCGATAGTCATAACAAATGCTGTTTCTAGCTTAGTGGTTACCGCAAGAGCAGAACACACACCAAGAACCTGTAGCGCGATTGGGTTGTTGTCCAACACCGGCGCTAAGATGCTCTTTTTAATTTCTTTTGCACTAGACATTAGTTCAGACCTCCGTCACGAACTTTTGCTAGGAACGGACCAAAGCCCATATCACCTAACCAGAAGTCAAATGTATGTTGAACACCAACGCTAGTCAGTGTTGCACCAGAAAGGCCATCTACACCGTGCTCAGAACCTTGAGGAGCGCCACCTTTAACAACCTGAATAGCAGGTTTGTGGTTTTCGTCGAATAATTTCTTACCAACGAATTGAGCGCGCCAAGATGGGTTCTCAACTTCACCACCAAGTCCAGGAGTTTCACCTTGCTCGTAGTAAGTGATACCAGAAACTGTGTTGCCATCAGTTTCTACCGCAACGAATGCGTACATCATTGACCATAGACCGTTACCGTGAACAGGGATGATAACTTTAGAAGTTTCAGCGCCATCTTTCACAAGGTATACAGTACCCGTGTTAGCACGACGAAGGATCTTAGCGATGTCATCTTCAGCTGAAAGCTTGATTGACTGAGCTGGATCTTTTGCCGCTTTACGTTGGTCGTATGCAGCAGCATCGCCGTCAACGAAATCGCCAGTAGCGAAATCAACTAGACGAGGTTCAATGTTCTCTGCGTACAGTTCAGGGATATTACCCGCAAGTTCAATGCCCGCAACTTCAAGGATCTTAGTTTGCTGATCTAGAACCGCGTTAGCTTGTTGCTTAGGTTTAAGAACAACTGCAGCTGTTGAAACGATGATTGAGCACACTAGGCTCAATGCGATAACAACAAACAGCGTCTTTTTAATGCTATCGTTATTACTTGCCATAGCGCGCTAGTCTCCGCTTAATGTTCTTCTCGATTACAACGTGGTCAAACAGAGGAGCAAATAGGTTTGCGAATAGAATCGCAAGCATCATGCCTTCTGGGTATGCAGGGTTAACTACACGAATCATTACACACATTGCGCCGATTAGGATGCCGTACCACCACTTACCTTTGTTGGTAAATGAAGCTGATACTGGGTCAGTCGCCATGAAGAACATACCGAATGCGAAGCCACCTAGAACTAGGTGCCAGTGCCAAGGCATGCTGAACATTGCGTTAGTATCAGAACCGATCACGTTAAACAGCGTAGACACAGCAATCATACCGATCATTACACCCGCAATGATGCGCCATGAAGCAATGCCCATGTAAACAATCATTGCTGCACCAATCATAAGTGCAAGCGTTGAAACTTCACCGATAGAACCTGGAATGTTACCAATGAATGCGTCCATCCAAGTGATTGCTTCACCTGATGTTACGTTCATTAGTGCACTACCGCCGCCTTGAGCCCATTGGCTAAGAGCAGTTGCACCAGAGAAGCCATCTGCAGCAGTCCAAACTACGTCACCTGAAATCTGTGCAGGGTATGCAAAGAACAGGAACGCACGACCAGCAAGAGCAGGGTTCAAGAAGTTACGACCCGTACCACCGAAGATCTCTTTCGCAACAACAACACCAAAGGTAATACCTAGTGCTGCTTGCCATAGAGGAAGCGTTGGCGGAACGATAAGCGCAAATAAAATAGAAGTAACAAAGAAACCTTCGTTGACTTCGTGCTTACGCACCATACAGAACAGTACTTCCCAGAAACCACCAACGATAAATACCGTTGCGTAGATAGGTAAGAAGTAAGTCGCACCCAAGAGCATCTTACTGCCCCAACCTGCATCGGCCCCTAAGGAGGCGCCAAGCATTTCGGTTAGCCAGTAATGCCAGTTACCATCAATGATAGAAACTAGTTCTGCACCTGAATACATGTGGTTTAGTGCTGCGATAGCCTGACCACCTGCGTTGTACATACCCCAGAACATTGCTGGGAATACCGCAAGCCAAACCATGATCATGATACGTTTTAAATCAACGCTATCACGGACATGCGAGCTTTTCTTTGTAACAGTACCTGGTGTGTAGAAAAGTGTTGCTGCTGCTTCGTAAAGCGCAAACCACGTTTCGTGTTTACCACCTGGTTCAAAATGATGCTCGATGTCTTCAATAAACTTTTTAAGGCCCATGAAAATTACCCTTCCTTCACAATTGTATCTAGGCATTCACGAAGTAACTGACCGTACTCGTACTTACCAGGACATACAAAGGTACACAGTGCTAAATCTTCTTCATCTAGCTCTAGCGCACCAAGTGCTTGTGCACTATCAACGTCGCCAGCGCATAGATCGCGAAGCAGCAAAGTAGGCTCCATATCTAATGGCATTACTTTCTCGTAGTTACCAATTGGAACCATAGAGCGATCACTACCGTTCGTTGTCGTTGTCATGTTGAACAACTGACCTTTAAACACGTGACCAAGGAATGAACGAGTAACAGAGAACTTGTTCTTACCAGGCATAGCCCAGCCGAATAGCTCTTTATCACGACCTTCACGAAGAACCGAAACTTGTTGATGGTAACGGCCAAGGTAAGCATGTGGACCTGAAGCGTGAACACCAGATAGCACTGAACCTGAGATCAGGCGAACTTCACCTGGCATCAACTCGCTGTCCGTCAACTCTTCAAGGCTAGCACCAATTTGAGTACGAACTAGACGAGGGTTGTTAACTACTGGACCAGCCAGAGAAACAACGCGCTCAGAGTAAATCTCACCAGTAAGGAAAAGCTTACCGAATGCGATCACGTCTTGGTAGTTAATGCTCCACGCTACATTTTGTGCATTTACCGGATACAGGTAATGCATATGCGTGCCTGCAAGACCTGCAGGGTGTGGGCCATCAAAAACATGTTCTTCAACGTTAGACTGAGCTGAACGAGGTAAGCTAGTACCTTTTTTACAAACGTACACTTTACCGTTAGTCAGAGTTGAAAGAAGATCTAAACCAGCAACGAAAGCATCAGACTGCTCGTTAATGATTAATTCTGGCTCAGCTGCTAGCGGATTAGTATCCATAGCAGTAACAAAAATAGCCTGAGTTTCAGAATCAACTGCTGGAACCTTGCTGAACGGACGAGTTCGCAAAGCGGTCCATGCGCCAGACTCAACTAATTGAGCTTTAACCGTTTCACGGTCAAGGCCTACTAGTTGGTTAGCTTCATAGCTATTGAACGTGATTTGCTCATTGCCTGCTACTTCAATCACTACTGATTGAAGAACACGCTTAGCACCACGGTTCACTTCAATAACTTTACCGCTTGCTGGAGAAGTAAATACAACACCTGGGTTCTTTTTATCTGCAAAAAGAACTTGGCCTTTCTTCACTTCATCACCAACGCGAGCATGCATCGTAGGACGCATACCAACGTACTCTTCGCCAAGCAAGGCGACTTTAGTGATGGACTTACCATCATTAATCACCTGGGATGGAGTTCCTGCGATAGGAAGATCCAAACCCTTCTTTATTGTAATCATACGCACTTGCACTACTTTATCGGGAAAAAGATTCTTTTAATTGCGTAAATTCGGGACGTTTTAAAATCGCCCTTAGACACGACATTACAGTGTCCGGTTTTGGTAAATTTGAGATACCAAAATCGCAACATTACATTAATAAACTCATCACAAATATTATGTGAGATTTATCAGGTGCCGTATTCTAGCATTTTTTGACAACTTGATGCCATGACCAATAACTTGAATACGGCCTTTATTTGGTGAGATTTGAAGCATATGGACTCTCAAATATGTATAAATTTGACGAGCCGCACAGATAAAATGGCTTTTGAAACGTGTTTTAAACAAGAGATTAATACTCTGTCACAAACTAATATTTTACTAGTTATGTTGAAACACTGTTAATAAAAACATTACTCATTGTAGGTATTTGAGCTCGTTCAATTTGACATCAGTTTGGGTGATATAAGAACGAAAAATACATACGTTTGACGACAAAAAAAGCGCCATGGCGCTTTTCTCTGTATATAGGCCTTCTTACTTTCCGCCACCCATACACATTGGACTGTCTGGCACGCTATCTAGCTGCTTCATCCATTCATCTTTTGTATAAGTGTGAATAGACAGTGCGTGGATATTATTGGCTAACTCTTCTGAAAGTGCCTTATTTACCGCTCGATGACGAGCAATAAGACGCAAACCTTCAAACACATCGCTGACAACAATCACTTTGAAATGACTCTCAGAACCAGCCGGAACATTGTGCATATAGCTCTCATTGACCACGTTTAAATGACTTGGTGAAAACTCATTGTGCAATTTTGTTTCGATAACTTCTTGGATCATTGTGATTCCTTAATAACGTATTGGCATTATCCGTGGGCTGAGTATAAACCCTAACAGGTCGAGTGTCTGAGTATTTCATAGCGAATGGCATAGGTTTGGTTGAGTTTTTTCTATCTTGTTCAGCCTGCATTTGAGACAATATCTTTGTTATTTCTTACATAAGTATCTCAAGCAATGAAAACCGAACTTACCCTTCACGACAGAACTTTGACCTTACATCGTTTCCCGAAACGTTCAAATGAAACCCTTCAAGCTTGGGATGCGGGCGACGAATACATTATTAGCCATGTTGAAGAGATGAACCTTGAACCTGGTAAACACATCCTGATCATGAACGACAGCTTCGGTGCCCTATCGACTTGGTTCTCGAAAGATCATGATGTCACTATGATGAGCGACTCATTTATCTCTCACCGTGGCGCCCTGAAAAACTTGCAGCGCAATCAAAGTAATCGAGTGAACTTCTTGAACACGATGGATGATATCCCACACGGTATCGACCTTGTGATCATGCAGCTGCCAAAAACAAATCGTCACCTAATCTGGCAACTGAGCCAGCTACGCCAAGCATTGCCTGTAGGCTGCCAAGTGATTGGCGTCAACAAGGTAAAAGAGATTCACACTTCTACGCTTAACCTGTTCGAAAAGTACCTAGGCGAAACCAAAACATCACTAGCGAAGAAAAAACACCGCTTAGTATTCTCGTCTCCAAACTGCCAGCCTATTCAAACAGTAGAGCCTTTTGTTGAATGGGATGTGGACGGTGAAGATATCCGTCTGAAAAATTTACCAAATGTTTACTCAGGGGAAGCACTCGATCAAGGCGCTCGCTATATGCTAGAGCACATCCCACAAGATCCTGAGCTACGTCATATCATCGATCTAGGCTGTGGCAACGGTGTATTGAGTGTAAAAGCAGGGCAATTGAACCCACAAGCTCGTATCACCTGTGTGGATGAAAGCTTTATGGCGGTGGAGTCGGCGCGCCAAAACGTCAAGGATAACCTTGGTGAAGAAGGCAACTTCCAGTTCATCGCCAACAACTGTTTAGATGGCTTCAAGAAAAACAGCACCTACTTAGTGATGTGTAATCCTCCATTCCATCAGCAACAAGCGATTACGGATCACATTGCGTGGCAAATGTTCTGTGATGCAAAGCATGTTCTAAGCAATGGAGGCAAATTAATTGTTATTGGCAACCGACACCTCGGATACGATGTCAAACTAGCAAGACTATTTGGTGAAGCTAACGTTGAAACGCTTGAACTAAACCAAAAATTTGAGATATTACAAGCAACAAGAGAACCTGCGAATTTTAATAAATAAGCAGAAACGACTTCACAAGAATTTAAGATACCGAGCTTCTGGTGTGAATTTAGAAAGGATAAAGGAATGAAAAAACTGATTTTGGCTGCTTCTATTATGGCTTTGACAGCATGTTCAGCCCCTCAGCAAGAACAGATCAATGTAATGCCAGAAGCTTCACTAAGCTCAAGCAACCTTGTACAAGGCAAAACATACACACTAACCAGTAAAGATGTTCGTGCCGCTCAATATGTTGCATTGGTTGATAGTGGCCGTTCAAACATTCAGCCAATTCACGCTAAGCAAAACATGCGTATTTCTCTAGAAAATGCTGTTGCACAGCAGTTAGAGTCTCAAGGTTTTCGTGCGAGCGTAAACAGTGAAAACTCGATTGTTTTAGAGATTCAAGAAGCACTCGTTACCGTAGAGCACACCATTATGGAAAACAAAATGGACGGTAAAGTAACGCTTGAAGTTACCGCTGAAACGCCTGAAGGCAAACTAGTTAAAACATTCAACGGCACTGCAACACGCACTGGTGCATTGAGTGCATCTAACGACGACATCTCTATGGTTCTTAATGACGTGATCAACTTGGTTCTTACTGAGATCGCTAACGACCAAGAGCTACAAACTTACATGAAGGAACGTTTCTAATGGGTCGTATTTTATCTTCTATCGCATTAATGCTAGTGAGCGTGAGCGTTTGGGCTGGTCCTAAAGTAAACGTGGAAACAACATTAGGCGACTTCACTATTGAGCTTAACCAAGAACAAGCACCGGTTAGTGCGGAGAACTTCCTAAAATACGTTGCTGACGGCAGCTACGAAGGCACTATCTTCCACCGTGTTATTCCTGGCTTTATGGCTCAAGGTGGCGGCTTCGATCAAGAGATGAATCAACAAGCAACTTACGCTCCTATCAAGAATGAAGGCAGCAATGGCTTGAAGAACGATACAGCAACAATCGCGATGGCTCGTACTAATGCGCCAGATTCTGCAACTCGTCAGTTCTTCATTAACTTCTCTGATAATGACTTCTTGAACGCAAAAGGTAGCAACCCAGGCTACGCTGTATTCGGCAAAGTAACTGAAGGTTTTGATGTTGTTCAAAAGATGGCAACGATTCCAACCAAGCGAATGGGCCGCATGTCAGACATACCAGTTGACCCAATCGTCATCACTAAAGTGACCCTTCTTAAGTAATCCAATCTAACGCCCTTATTTCTTAAGGGCGTTTTTCTACACAAGGACGCCCTATGTCATCAGGCACTCCCTCTCTTTCTTGGATGCAGACTTTCCGCAGCTACCTAGATAAACGCCTACTTTGGGTGTTTATGCTCGGCTGTTCGAGTGGCTTCCCATGGGTTCTTATTGGATCCAATATGTCTGGTTGGCTAAAAGATGCAGGTTTAACGCGTGCTGCCATCGGCTACTTTGGCAGTGTGTTTGCCGTGTATGCGATTAACTTTCTATGGGCACCATTGGTAGACCGAGTAAAACTGCCGGTGCTTCACGCAATACTCGGCCAGCGACGCAGTTGGATCTTTTTCTGCCAATCCATTGTTTTAATCGGTACCTTATTCATCGCAGGCGTCAATCCCGCAGAGAACTTGGCGTTTACTTCAATGTTGGCGCTCGCTATTGCCATTGCCTCAGCCACGCAAGACATCGCGATTGATGCATTTCGTATTGATACCTTCCCAAAATCCGAAGCATCAAAACTGCCGCAAGCTTCTGCAATGGCCGTAATTGGTTGGTGGACGGGGTATTCTCTACCAGGCTACCTTGCCTTTATTAACGCAGACTCAATCGGTTGGAATGGCGTGTATTACGGAATGGCAGGCGTCGTTGTCGTACTAATGCTGTTTACTCTTTTTGTCGGAGAGCCAAATACACAACGCGAAGCCCTGCAAGAACAGGCTCAGCAACGCCACAATAAGGTTGTCGGTTCGAAAGTCGTGGCTTGGTTCAGTGTTACCGTGTTAGAACCGTTTTATGACTTCTTCAAACGAAACGGAGTTCAAGTTGCCATCACCCTACTGCTGTTCGTATTCCTATTTAAGATAGGTGAAGCCTTCCTAGGTCGCATGTCGATCACCTTCTATAAAGAGATAGGTTTCAGTAACGAACAGATCGGCCACTATTCGAAGTTAATTGGTTGGGGCGCAACCATATTCTTCACTTTGGTAGGCAGCGTCTTCAATGTAAAATTCGGCATTGTACGCGGACTGATGATTGGCGGTGTTGCCATGGCAGCCAGTAATCTAATGTTTGCATGGATCGCTCAAGCAGGCCCAAGTGAAACACTGTTCTTGGCAACGATTATTGTCGATAACTTCACTACCGCCTTTTCAACAGTAGCTTTTGTCTCTTTCTTAACACTATTAACCGGGCAGGCCTTCTCTGCAACCCAATATGCATTACTCGCATCCTTGGGTAACTTCGGTCGAACAACACTGGCTTCATTTAGTGGTGAATTGGTCGATTACCTCAATGATTGGTCAACCTTCTTTATACTGACCGCACTTATGGTGATTCCAAGTTTGATCATGCTCTACTCGTTACGCCACTTTTTCACGGATTTATTAGAGAAAGCCAAAACTAACCAAGAATAGAGTCAAAGAAAACAAATAAGAAGAGGGTAGCATTGATCTACCCTCTTCTACGTTCTGTCTTCAGATCTAGTCTGTTGTTTCACTGACAATTAGGTTAAAACCCGTACCCATCGAATCATCAATCGCCACGACTTGATACACCACACCATCAGCTAAGGTTGCGGGCGCAGAGTCGATAGCCACAACTGACGGCTGACCCGCTACAGTAATCGTCACAAAGTAAGACCCCGCCGCAACATAAATGCCATTCGCATAATCTCTGAATTTCACATCACTTAGCGCCGGAGTGCTACCAGAGATCCCCGCGTTTTCTGTTAAGTAGATATCCACCGATGCCGCAATTGGGTTAGCAGCGGCGTGGGTAATGTTTAACACCGCACTGGTCGCAACCGGACGACGGTTTTCAGGAACAACCAAAGGTTCCAAATTCAGTGGACTTACTGTCCCTACCGCATAGATGCTGTAATCCATGCCAGCAAATACAGCTAATCCATCAACATCAATAAATGACGGAGACGTCGTTCCCGTTTCGTATATATCAATATCATAACTGTCTGCTGCTAAATCTAAGAAACCGCGAATTTCTTTAAACATTAAACCATCAAGAGGAGCAAACTTAGCAGAATTAACAAATACATCTACAGCTGGTGCGCCATCGACCAAATGCCCGACTCTTACTTCGGCAGTTTCTGCCATGTCGTATATTAACGATGATCCACTACCGTCCATCACCATCAACTTCACCGGAGATACACTGTTTGAGTCAGCTCTTGGTACCGCTGCAATAGTTAGCTCGCTACCGCCAGAAAGAGTGATTTCTCCAGAGTCAAAAGCAATAGCACTACCGCTCACGGTTTCTAATCTCACTCGGTATTGCCCTTCTGGGATATTGAGTACGTCAGTAAAGTCCTTATAACCGAGAGTACCAAGCGGAGCGCCCAATGGATCACTAGGACCAGTGACATACAGATTTACATCGCCAACACCTGTTGCCGCGTGTACTACTTGCACATCTAGGCTTGAACTTGTTGCCGTTCCTGCAGCAGGGCGAGTAACAACCAAAGCCTCTACAGGATTGTTGAATCCATCGGCGTCGCCTACAACCATCACGGTGTAATCTAATTCACCGCTTAAATCGAATTGGCTTGGAGAAATAACAGTAGCAACAGCGTCACCTGGGAGTTGAACATCGACTTGAAGAGTTGTCTGTCCTTGATCTACTGAGGCGTATCCGGATGCCTGAGCATAATCGACACCGCTCCAACGAGCCTGGCTATTGACTAAAACGTTAGCTAAAGGCGCATCTGGCGATGCATGTACAGCTTGTAGTTGAGTTGTTGGTTCATCGTCATCATCACACCCAACAATGAAAAGGGCTGATATCGCTACAGCGAGTATAGGTGAATATTTCATCGGTCTTCTCTCCAAAAAAGTTAGACCAGTTCGTCACACAAATGATTAGTCCAATAACTAATCTTTAAAAAGTATTTCAAAATCTAGTGCAGTGAACTGTCTTTAATTCTCCGTGATTCAAAAAGTAGCTAGGTTCAAACCCCTAGGCAGTCATCACATGAGTTGTCCATCAATTGATTCCAACTCCACTACGCTGTTGGTCAAAAATAGATCAAAGACGAGATTAAGAGGTGGTTTGAATGAGTCATTTTTTAAGAGAAAACGCTTAGAAAAGAATACTGTTGATTTTGATATGCATATCACTCTATTTAGTAGAATCGTTTGCTTAGAGCGGTTATTCACCAATTTATCTACAAAATAATCCAATTTCACAAAATCAATAGAATTAGAGGTGCATCAAGATGCATTGCCGCGTTAAAGTTCCATCATTTAGATCATTAGTGTGATAAACCTCACAATAATAATTGCAATTTTCACTCTGTCTCACTTTTATTTGAGAACAAAATCGCTATGATGCTCGGCATTCGGACACACAAACACGCACGGATTAGCGGGTTACTTATTTTAAACATAGAGAGTTCCATTATGCGTAAATCACTTTTAACTCTTGGCCTACTTGCAGCGACTTCTGCTCCAGTAATGGCAGCAGATTATTCTGACGGCGACATCCACAAAAACGATTACAAGTGGATGCAGTTCAACATCATGGGTGCAATCAACGAGAAAGGTCCTTACGAATCTACTCATGATTACCTAGAGATGGAATTTGGTGGTCGCTCTGGAATCTTCGACCTTTACGGCTATGTTGATGTATTTAACCTAACATCAGACTCAAGCAGCGACAAAGCAGACAAAGATGGCAAAATCTTCATGAAGTTTGCTCCTCGTATGTCTCTTGACGGCCTAACTGGTAAAGACCTTTCTTTCGGTCCAGTTGAAGAACTATACCTTTCAACTATTTTCGAGTGGGATGGTAACAACGGTGGTGTTAACACTCAGAAAGTTGGTCTAGGTTCTGACGTAATGGTTCCATGGTTCGGTAAAATGGGTCTAAACCTTTACGGTACATACGACTCAAACCAAAAAGATTGGAACGGTTTCCAAATCTCGACTAACTGGTTCAAGCCATTCTACTTCTTCGAGAACGGTTCATTCATCTCTTACCAAGGTTACATTGATTACCAATTCGGTATGAAAGATGAGTACGCTCAAGTAAGCAACGGCGGCGCAATGTTCAACGGTATCTACTGGCACTCAGATCGTTTTGCAGTTGGTTACGGCCTGAAACTATACAGCGATGTATACGGCTTTAAAGATGGTGCAGACCTACCATGGGACGCTTCTTCACAAGCTGATTCTTCTGGCGTAGGTCACTACGTTGCAGTAACTTACAAGTTCTAATCGAACTTCTAAGAAAAGTTTCCAAAATGGCACCCTAGGGTGCCATTTTTTATTGCTTTCATTTAATGCCTAGCTATCCTTGCAGCATCACTTTCTTATCTCGGTATTGCTGTGAACATCACTATTGTTGGACCTGGAGCTATCGGCTCTTTATGGGCGATAAAACTACTTCAAGCTGGTCATAATGTCTCTTTGTTGAGTCGCTCCCCTGAAACCTCAATTGACCTAACACTTGATGAGCAAACTTCACTTTCCTTCAGCAATAACAATATCGACAAGCTATCAACGAGTGATTTGGTTATCTTCACAGTCAAGGCTTGGCAAGTAGAAGAAGCCACCACTCCGTTACTTCAATATCTCGACTCTGACACCATTCTCATGTTCATGCATAACGGAATGGGCGCGGTCGACAACATTGCCACTCAAATTAATGCTCACCCGATAGTATTGGCAACCACGACCCAAGCAGCATTCAAACCTGATCGTAATAGTGTATCTCATACAGGAATAGGACAAACCCAGTTGGGTGCTTTTAACCAAACGGGTCAACAGTGCACGTTTTTGGTTGATGTATTGGATGATGCTCTCCCCACTGTGAGTTGGAACCCACAAATAGAAACCGCGCTTTGGGCTAAACTCGCCATCAATTGTGCTATCAATCCACTTACTGGGTTGGAACAAATCAAGAATGGTGAACTTGCAGACCAAAGGTTTGAGGGTATTTTAAGTTCTATCGTTGAAGAGCTCACACAAGTTATGCAGGCCGAAGAGATCGCTTGTTCATTCGACGGATTAGAAGCAAGTGTCAAGCAGGTCATCCAAGCCACAGCGCAGAACAACTCATCCATGAAGCAGGATATGTTTTACCAACGCAAGACAGAGATCGACTTCATCACTGGACACCTAATAAAAACAGCGCTTAAACATCAGATAGAAGTTCCTGTTAACCAAAAGCTGTTTGCTCAAGTCAAAGAGCAAGAAAAGCGCTGGGATCATGAATATTCGTCAGCAACGCTTAACAAGTCGCGATAAAATAACAAGACCGCTCAGCATAATGCTAGCACCCACTTTCAAGATTTAGGTAAGAACAGATGTTTGATATCAATCACATCCGAGAGCAGTTTCCTGCGCTATCCCAAACCATCAATCAACAACCGTTGATTTACTTAGACAGCGCGGCGACGACACAGAAGCCTCAGGTGGTTATTGATGCCATTAGCCAATATTACTCGAAGCAGAATGCCAATGTGCACCGTGGTAGCCATAGCTTAACTGCCCATGCTACCAGTCAATTTGAAGCCGCTAGAGACAAGGTCGCCCAGTTTATTGGTGCTTCGTCTTCAAAAGAGATCATCTGGACTCGCGGTGCTACCGAAGCGCTTAATCTTATCGCTCAAACCTACGCCAGAAGCACCCTTAAGCCCGGCGATGAGATCTTAGTCAGCGAAATGGAGCATCACGCCAACATCGTGCCTTGGCAAATTGTGGCAGAACAAACCGGGGCTAAAGTCGTTAAAGTACCGATGACATCGGATTGTGAATTTGACCTAGTCGCGTTTGATACGCTTTTAAATGAACGAACCAAGATTGTTGCATTAGCTCAGATAACCAACGTGACGGGTTCTCGTCAGCCGATTGAAGCCGTCATAGAAAAAGCACACAAGATGAATGCGATTGTTGTGGTCGATGGTGCGCAAGGCATCGTTCATGAGTCAGTTGATGTTGCTGCTTTAGGTGCAGATTTCTACGTTTTCTCAGGTCACAAGCTCTATGCCCCTGCGGGTATCGGTGTGCTTTACGGCAAGCTTGAATTGCTCAAAGCGATGCCACCTTGGCATGGCGGTGGCAAAATGGTCGAGCGCGTCTCTTTCTCTGGCACTACTTTTTCAGAACTGCCTGGCAAATTCGAAGCGGGCACGCCAAATGTGGCAGGGGCCATAGCATTAAGCACCGCAATAGAATGGTTAAGTGGTTTTGTACAACAAGATGTCGAAAATCATATCCACCAACTACAACACGAGACTTATCTTGCGCTCAGTAAACTGGATGACATTCAGATTTTAGGGTATCAACCTAACGCAAGTGTGATTACTTTTGTGATGGATGGTGTTCACCATCAAGATATAGCGACTCTACTGGATCAGCAAGGTATCGCAGTACGTGCAGGACATCATTGTGCTCACCCATTAATGGATGCACTTAATGTGAAAGGAACGGTTCGAATTTCATTTGGTATTTACAACACCATGGAGGATGTTGAAAAACTCATCGCGGCAATAGAAAAAGCCGTTGATATGCTTTAGGGAGTAGCGAAATTACTTAGGGTTGGCGTTTAACGTCAACCCTTTTTGCTTCTGTGTATCAAGGAGATATTAAGCACTTAGCTCTTGGATTTGAGCAACAATCGCTTTTAATCCATTACCGCGAGATGGGCTAAGGTGGGTAATTAGACCGATTTGTTCAAAGTAACCATCAATATCGAACGCTTGAACCTGCTCTGATGTTTTTCCATCATACGCAGCCATCACTAATGCAATCAGACCGCGCACAATACGAGCATCAGAATCAGCATAAAAGTGCCAAACACCGTCGATATTTTGAGAAACCAACCACACTTGGCTTTCACAGCCAGAGACAATCACCTGCTCACTTTTCAGTTCATCAGGCATCGTTGGCAGTTTCTTACCCCATTGAATCACTTGGCGATAACGGTCTTCCCAGCCGCTGAATGTCTGCATCTTCGCGACGATATCATCACTGGTAATTTCAGTGCCGAATGGAGAGCTTGGGAATGTGGTCATTTTAATATCCAGTCGATTGTTAATTGAGTAAAAGACGTTACTTAGCGTGCTTTTGAATCAGCTTTTCAACGATACGCGAAACAGCTACAAAACCAAACGTCGCCGTTACAACTGTTGCCGCACCAAAACCCGTCGCACAATCCATACGTTTTGGACCTTCTGCTGTCGCTTTCGCAGCACAGACACTGCCGTCAGCTTGAGGGTATTTCAGCTGTTCAGTTGAGAACACACAATCGATACCAAACTTACGTGCTGGATTCTTAGGGAAATTATGATGACGACGAAGGGTATCTTTTAGCTTCTTCGCGAGCGGATCTTGAATCGTCTTCGTCAGATCAGCCACTTTGATTTGAGTCGGATCGATTTGACCACCCGCACCACCAGTGGTGATCACCTTAATTTTGTTGCTACGACAATATGCCAACAGTGAAGCCTTAGCTTTCATGCTATCAATCGCATCTAACACAAAGTCGAACTCTTTCGATAGGTATTCAGCCTGATTGTCTGGGCCGATGAAGTCGTCAACCAAGTTAACTTTACACTCAGGGTTAATCAGCTTAACGCGCTCTGCCATCACTTCAATTTTGCTTTTACCAACGTTACCCGACATTGCGTGGATCTGACGGTTGATGTTGGTCACACACACATCATCCATATCGATCAAAGTCAGCTCACCTAAACCAGTACGAGCAAGCGCTTCAACCGCCCATGAACCTACACCGCCAATACCGATCACACACACGTGTGCTGCTCTAAGTATGTCGACTTCACTATTGCCATATAGGCGACGGGTGCCACCAAATCGTTGGTCATAGTTTTCTGAAGCTGGAGTGGTCAGTTCACGCATTGTTGCCGCCAATTTATTTCTGAGAAAAAGAAAAGAGTGCGTTTTATACGCACTCTTGAATAAAAAGTCTAGGGGATTAGCGATTCGCTTTCAATGCCCTATTTTATTGTAGCTTACTCAACCTTTTCAGGAGGCAAAGCCCAAGGCGCTTCAGTTGCGCTGCCATCTAAACCGAGCTTCCACACACGACCAAAATGCTTGTAATGGCCCGCTTCTGTACCCGCTCGAGGGCCCATGCCGTGGTAAAGGTCCAAATGGTTTTGCTTAACCGCGCCGCCCGTATCCAAAACCAATAGCAGTCTTAGTTGATGAGCGCCGCTCCAAGTACCATCAGCATTCAGTAGTGGAACCTCAGCAAGAATCGGCGTCCCCATAGGCAAGATAGAGCGATCGCCCGCAACCGCCGCCATAGGTAATAGAGGAATGCCCGCGCTACCCATCACAGATAGGTCGTCTCTCGCTTCAAAAAACACGAAAGATGGGTTTTGCTCAAGCAGCTCTTTGACCACTTCAGGATCGTTTGCCAATACCCACTCTTTGATTGCTTTTAGCGACATTTTTTCGCGTGGAACTAAGCCTCGTTCAATCAGAACACGGCCAATGCTCACATAAGCTTTATTGTTCTTACCCGCGTAGGCGAAATACTGCAGCGTGTCATCATCACCGAAGTGTACAAATCCACTGCCCTGTACTTCCATCATAAATGGGTCGATACGGTTTGCTGAGTAACCTAACTCAAGGCCCTGACCTTCTAGTGCGCCGTTGTAAATCTCTTGGCGTGTTGGACACTCTTTACCACACTCAGGAAGCCCGTAAACAGGGTAACGATATTCTTCATTCGCTTCGTGGCGCAGCTCCATCACAGGAGAAAAGTAGCCCGTGAACAAAACATTGCCTTGTTTATCACCACCACCTAGTTGAGCGGTTTGAACGCCAAAATTCGCTAGCTCGCTTGGATCTCCACTCAACATCGCCCACTCATTGAGTTGTTGATAAAGCGGCTCATAGATTTTAGCCATCGAAGGGGATTTAGAAACCACCATCTCAGCTTGTTCTGCAAATGCGGTGTAGTCTCTTGGTTTATTGGATTCAACCTGATCGACCTTATTCAAGGTGCGAGGAAATTCGTCATCAAGGTGTTGCTGAGCAAGATCAGTGGGTTGAGCACAGCCAAATAACAAAGAGGCAGCGACAAGGGGAAGCCATTTTTTAATCACAAGAGTCATCCTAAAAATTCTATGCATCGAGGATGACAAAAACAGTCAGATAACACAATCTTAGATTGTAAGAGTTTACAAGAAGATAACCTATCGGACGGAGTTATCGATATGGCCCTTAAGGCGGAAGATGGGATTGTAGTGACTGTCAGAATCGAGCACCATTTCTGTATTGTCAGAATTGGTCATGCGGAAGCGATAGGTTTTATCACCCGCCTTGTATTCAAAGTAGTTTCCATCAAAGTCAAAGCTCGTCGAAACAACAGACCCACGAACTGACACACCATTAGCATTCAGAACAAACTCATCGGTCGCATAATGTGCAACATCTTGCTCTATCCAAGTGCCGTATATCAGATTGTCGGGCGTCGCCGCATTTTGCACTCGGGAAAGCACATCGCCGAACAAAGAAACCACCGCAAACGAACCCACTAAGGCTAGAACCATTAAACAACGTTCAATGATCTTACGCTTCAACTTAGATTGATTGCGCTGATCAGCTTCGCTGTAGAGACCTTTGGTTATCTCATCGATTTTGTTCTTTGTTGCTGGAGCTTGTTGCATTCGGTGACTACTCATAAGGATGCTATGCGCATTCTACACTGAGACAGTTTATATATTGAAGCCTAGATAAGAATAGTTTGCGCTTTATTCCAAAAAGGTGTTGTTTACATTTGAATTTAAATGCTAAATTATCGAATAAATAAACAAAATGGACTTGTTCTGTGAAATTAAGAAGTACAGCGCTAGTAAAAGGTTTCAGACAATCAACCCCTTACGTAAATGCTCACCGTGGCAAAACCATGGTCATTATGCTGGGAGGCGAAGCCGTTGCCGACAGGAACTTTGGTAACATTATTAGTGATATAGCCTTGCTCCACAGCCTTGGAGTAAAGATTGTTCTCGTTCACGGGGCAAGACCGCAGATCAACCAATTGCTTGCCAAGCAAGATTGCCATACGCCTTATCACAAGAATATTAGGGTCACTGATGAATATTCTTTGGGCGTCGCTATGCAGGCTGCTGGACAGCTTCAACTTGCCATCACCGCACGCCTCTCAATGAGCTTAAACAACACGCCGATGGCAGGCACTCAACTCAATGTTATGAGTGGCAACTTCATTACGGCTCAACCGCTTGGCGTGGATGACGGTACGGATTATTGCCACAGCGGGCGTATTCGTCGAATCGATATCGAAGGGATCAATCGCACGCTTGACCAAGGTTCAATTGTACTGCTTGGCCCTATTGCCAGCTCCGTGACAGGCGAAAGCTTTAACCTACTTTCTGAAGAGGTCGCTACCCAAGTTGCTATTCGTCTAAAGGCCGACAAGCTGATTGGCTTCTGCTCCGAACAAGGGGTAACAGATGAACGCGGTAACGTGCTCGCCGAACTCTTCCCTAAAGATGCCAAGCAAATTCTGGAACGATTAACGGAATCTCAAAATCCTGCCGAAGACATGAGCACAGGAACACTGCGCTTCTTGAAAGGAGCGATCTCCGCTTGTCGAGCTGGTGTGCCTCGTTGTCATCTAATCAGCTACAAGGTAGATGGCGCATTAATCCAAGAGTTGTTCTCTTTTGACGGTATTGGAACCCAAGTGGTCATGGCTAGTGCCGAGCAAGTAAGACAAGCTCAGATTGACGATATTGGTGGCATATTTGACCTTATTCGTCCTTTGGAAGAACAAGGCATTCTCGTTCGTCGCTCAAGAGAACAATTGGAACAAGAGATTCACCGCTTTACGATTATCGAAAAAGACGGACTGATTATTGGTTGCGCTGCACTATATGCGTATCCGGAAGATCATATGGCGGAGATGGCGTGCGTGGCTATTCATCCTGATTATCGTGATGGCAACCGCGGGCAAATATTACTGGATTACATGCGTCACCAATCAAAATCTCGTGATATCGACCAGATTTTTGTCCTTACTACGCACAGCCTTCACTGGTTCCGTGAACAGGGTTTTTACGAGATAGCGGTTGATGAATTACCGATGGAAAAACAAGGGTTATACAACTATCAGAGAAACTCAAAGATCTTGGCGCTCAACGTATAAATAAAGTTTTGGAGCACAATCTCACTTCGACAGAAAAATAATTGCAAATGTAATCGTTTTCTATATGAGATTTATTAACTATGCACTTTCACTCACACGTATAATTGTATAGAATTTAGACGCTTTAATAATCTTAACAAATGTTTTTATTGGAATTGCCATCTCGATAGTCATGTCGAACTCATTGAGGTGGTCACTGCACGGATTGCTATACCCGTTGACGGCCAGCACGCTAACATTAGCTCTGCTCGTTAATATAAACAGCAAAAAGAGCAATATTGATATGAGAACCATTGTTTGTAACTCGCTGCAAAGTTTTTGGGATATGGCTGATAACCAATTCTTAGAAGGGCTAGACGTACACTGCGTGTTCCCTGTTAGCGAGAATCTAAAAGAGTTTATTTTGAATTGCCAAGCAAAGTACAAGATAAACCACATATCGTTTACTCGAGCGTTTTTAGGCTCTGATTCCTAATAACGCTCAAAGCAACCAAGGATGGTTGCTTTGTGTTTATCTAGCCCTAAGTTCAAAACCTTCTCTAGCCGTCCATAACGACTAATTCGTTAAGCGACTGCCTAAACCACTCACTCGCTCTGTTTTCACCTTAATCCCACGCTTCAACACATTTGTATCGCTGAACATCATCAGTCGTTTCTTCGCACGTGTAATACCTGTATAGATAAGCTCCCGCGTTAAAATAGGGCTGAAATCTGGCGGCAAGATCATTAAGGTCAGATCAAATTCACTACCCTGAGATTTGTGTATTGTCATTGCATAAGCCGTTTCATGATCGGGCACTCGGCTTGGTAGCACAGCTTTTACGCTGCCATCGGGCAACTCAAAATAGACCTTCAAACGAGGGGTTAAGTCAGGTTGACTAGAACCCGCCTCAAGCATACAGATACCAATATCACCATTGTACAAACCCAAGCCATGATCATTTCGCGTCACCATAACAGGACGTCCGTGATACCACAGCTCATCATTATGAGGGCTCACCAAACGCCTTGCGGCCAGTGCTCTTTCAATTCTGTGGTTGAGGCCTTTAACACCAAAATCCCCTTCACGAATGGAACACAACAGTCGGCATTGGCTGAACAAATCGAGTACCGATTTCGCTCTCGCTTCTTGAGTTTCTAACTCTTCCAACGGCACATTCATTCTATTGAGGTACGCACCATACTCGTTAACCAAAGTACGCAGCATCAGGTTATAGCTGTCACTCGACAGAGGGTGGTTTTCGATATCGCCAAAATCTTTGGCAAACACTTGGTCTACTTGATTCGCAGAACCATTATTGATTGCTTTTGCCAGCTGACCGATACCGGAGCGCGCATCGAAACGATAACTCTTCTGCAGCATACACAAGCTATCCGCAATCGCAGGCGGATTCACCGCTCCAGCTTTGTCTTGTCTTGGTTTAGCTATCGCATCAAAACCTGTCATCTCTGCAATCAAATTGCCTTGCGCTGTGCTGTACCCTGCAGAGTTGAATGAACAGATATCACCGAGCACAGCACCTGCCTCTACTGAAGCGAGTTGGTCTTTATCACCCAATAAGATGAGCCTTGCGTGCTCAGGAAGTGCATCCACCAGCTTATACATCATCGACAGATCAACCATTGAAGCTTCATCCACTACCAAGATATCAAGGTGGAGTGGATTGCGTCGGTTATGTCTAAACTCAGCACGGTTAGGAATCGCGCCGAGTAATCGATGTAACGTGCTCGATTCAGTTGGTATGTTGGCCTTCACTTCAGGCGCTAATGGCAGCTGCTCAATCGCTTTACCAATCGACTCGGTTAAACGCGCCGCCGCTTTACCCGTTGGTGCCACTAGCTTAATCGTTGGCGTTTTACCTTGGCTGAGCGATTGCTCGATCATCGCCGACAGTAATTTGGTTACTGTGGTCGTTTTACCGGTACCCGGCCCACCGGAAATCACCGCAAAGCGACGACTCAGCGCCACCGCGGCTGCCACTTTTTGCCAGTTCAAACATGCCGATAACGGCACCAAGTCGTCCAACACATCTAAGTCCGTTACCTGCTTAGCTTGTACAATCGCTTGGTCGATTGATCCCCAATCTAAAGCCTGCTCATTCACAATATCAAGATGGTCACACACCAATTGTTGACGTAATACCTGAGACGTTTGTTGGCTTGCTTCAGCCTTGGCTAAGGCGTTAAACAGAAAATGATAGCTACGTGCAAAAAGCAGATTGAGCGTTTCAGTCAGCGCTTTTTTCTGCTCAGTATTGAACTCTACCGGCTTACTTAAACGGTTTAAGGTCTCAGCCAACACAACTTCGTAGTTCCAATAACGCTGTAAATAGACACGCTGCCCATCGAACATTAGAGGCTTAACACAATCGTTGGTCGTTCCCACTAAGTTTGATGATTGAAGCACAGCCACCCAATCAATACCCAACAGTTTTTGGTTCAATTGCAGTGCAGTTTCACCGTATAACCCAAGTAACTGAGCAAGATCTGCCGCTAGTTCAGGGCCTGTCGTATGCTGCTGTATAAGCTGAGTACAAATGTGTCCTTTGCCTAATTCATGGCTCACTACCCCCGCGAGAAAGCCGATCTCTTGAGGGTAGCTCGTGGCTTGCTGAGCAAGAAAACGGGCAAATTGATAATCCAACTGACGAATAGAACCCTTATCCGCAAGAAACTGGAGTACATCCATCAGTTGCTCAGGAATAAGTGAAACTGGCTTTGCTGTGTTCGCAGTATCTATGCCGGTATTAGTGGTCGTTGTTGTCATTATAAAAGCCCCATCTGTCCAGTTTCATCGTCATTCAATTGTGCCGAACGTCTGTCTATCACTTTACCGTCAATCAATTGATCCATTTCATCAAGTAAAACCAGTGTTGGTTTCGCCGAGAAAATACCTTGCTGAGATTGGCCGTCCATTCCTCGTAAGAACAAGTAGTACACGCCACCAAAATGTTGTTCGTAGCTGTAATTGGCAACGCGGCTGCGTAAGAAACGGTGCAACGCCAATGCATAGATTTGATATTGCAAATCATAGCGATGGTCGGCCATCGCCGATTTCAATGCCTCGCCATGGTAGACAGCAACATCATCTCCTAAGTGATTCGATTTCCAGTCGAGTACATAGTATTTACCTTGGTGCTCAAACACCAAATCGATGAAGCCTTTCAACATACCTTGCACGGTTTGGAAACCTAGATCGCCCGCTTTGGCTGACAATGGATCGTGATATTGAATGGTTTGATTCAGTTCAGATGCAGCCAATACTTCGATCGGCAGTAAGAATTCCATCTCAACTAAACGTTGCGTCGAGTCTTTCTCGCTTAGCTTTAAGTTCTTGCCGTCTAATGCGGTGTTCAGCACTGTATCGACCAGTTGCTGAAGCACAGGTAGCCACTCTAATTCATATTGCTCTGATTCTAATAAGTGAGTGATTACTTGCGTGTTATGTTCACTGGTTGCTGGCTCGGTAAATTCAACCTCCTCAAACAAGGTGTGTAAGAAAGTACCTGGGCGAGCACCACGAGGGAACGTAAAGATAGAGCGTTCAGGCTCAATCAACTCAGACTCATCCTGCTCATCAGCCGAGTCAATATCAAAACCAGACACCTCAATGGTCGCGTCATGACTCGCACCGTGACTGCCCTGTTTGACAAGCCCCGAGTAACTGGTGATACGCCAAGCTCGGTCAATTGAAGCCTTGAGTTCATTAGCATGTAAGTCGTCACTCACTTGCTCTGTTTGTACAAACACCTGTTCATGAGCGGTTGGTGTTTCGGCTAACAGCACACTTGAATTTTTGCCTTCAATTGCCGTTAGAGCTTGATGCAATTCGGCAATACCCTGCTCTTGTCCGTTTTGAACCAAGTAGCCCATCGCACTCAAATGCACGCCTGTCGGTTCTTTGGTTGAACGCCCTTTACGCAGTGGCGCTATACCAATAAAACAGCCATAAACCGCACGAGTCAGCGCTACATAAACCAGGCGCAAATCTTCCGCTAGTCGTTCTTTATCGGCTTGCGCTAAGGCACTGTCGCTGCCAGTAATATCGAGTACTGTGGTGTCTGAATCATGGTCGTAGAACTTACCTTCACTCGCTTCACGATAGCTTGCAACGAACGGCAAAAATACTAAGTCATATTCCAAGCCTTTCGATTTATGAATGGTAACGATTTGAACCAAGTTTCTTTCTGATTCAAGACGTTGAATGTCGTCGTCACTGCCACCTAAACCATTTTGTGCATCTGAGATTGCTTCAGCCAGCCAACGCAACAAGCCATAGTCACTGTCGAGTTCTTGTCTTGCTTGTTGCAACAATTCGCCAATGTGCATTAAATCAGTGAGTGAGCGCTCACCATTTTCTTCTTCCAGTAAGCGTTCCGCGAGATGTCGTTTACTGATCACGCTGCGAAGCATTGGCAACACGCCGCGCTGAAGCCACAACTTACGATATTCTCTAAACTCGTTAACGACGTTTTCCCACACCACTTCATCGTTGTTGAGTTCATCCAATGATGCGGCATCCAGAGCAAACAACTCCGACGCTAAACTGGCGCGTAATGCTCGATCGTTTTCAGGTGTCAGCACAGCTTGTAGCAAGCGTTGAATATCTTGTGCGACTAAGCTGGTAAACACACTGTCTCGGTTCGACAAATACACACTCGCAATGCCTTGTTCAGACAGCGCATTTTTGATCAGGCGACCTTCACTGCCGGTTCGAACCAAGACAGCAATATCACCCGCATTCACGGCATGTTGTTTTTTGCCGTTATCAAAATAGGCTTGCTGGTTTTGAGAAGCGGTCAGAATGGTTTGAATTTGACTCGCCGTCGCCTCTGCCATTGCCTTGTGATATTCGCCCTTTGGTAACGGCTTATCTTCAGCCTCTTGCAGCCAAAAGGTGAGTGCGTGCTGAGTTTCTCCGTTCATTACCCATTGGCGTTTGTCGGCCGATGGACTGGCAGCAACGGGCAAGAATGGAATGTCTTGATCGTAGATAAACGGGCTATCCGAGTTCATAAAAACTTGGTTTACTGCGCTGACCATATCGGCACTTGAACGCCAGTTAGTGCCTAAGGTGTAGTGAGCACTAACTTGGTTTCTCGCCTTGATATAGGTAAAGATATCTGCGCCACGAAAGCCATAAATAGCCTGCTTCGGGTCACCGATCATAAACAAGCCGCACTGCGGATTATCGAGATAGATTCGGCTAAAAATACTGTATTGCAGCGGATCGGTATCTTGGAATTCATCGATCATTGCAACTGGGTAGAGTGTGCGAATTCTTTCCACCAGCAAGGACTGCTCATCGACATCAATCGACGCAGATAACTGAGTCAACAAATCATCAAATGATAACCACTGCTTTTGCTGTTTCGCCTTTGCTAGCATAGTTCGACAATGGGTAATCGCATGTGCCAGCAATGGAGCTTTCAAGTCGGCTGGGTGATTTAAGAAATCTTCAATCGCTTCGAAAACGGCATGCTGAGGTGCGACGCCTTTTGGTGTTTTTTCAATTAACGTTGCTTGTGAGAACTTCTCTAGTTTATCTGGAAACTGGTAATCATGAGTGTCGCTCTGCGCCCATGCTGTCACAGCTTCTAACCATGTCGGCAGAGATTTCTTAGTGTAGCTACGCTTGTTCACATCCGAAGCAGAGATCAAAGCCAAAAAGTCCGCTTCGGATTCACACCACAGCGCTTTAAGTTGCTTCACTTTATCTAGGTTTTGGTTGTGCAGAGTTTGCAAGTCGCCCGACATCGCATCTACCGTCAATTTCAGCGGAGATCCTGTCAGATAACGATTTACGTCTGCTAATAATGCAGCCGGTGAACCCCAGATATTACGAACCTCACCAGCCAGTTGAATGGGCAGCGGGTAAAACTGTTTACGCCAATAGTCAGCAACTACTTGTGCTTTTAGGTGGCTTTCATCGGTCACAAATTCGTTATCAAAGCGGCTTCCAGACTCAAAAGCATTTTGAGTCAACATTCGCTGACAGAAACCGTGAATGGTGTATACCGCAGCCTCATCCATTTGTCTTTCAGCGTTAAGCAGAGTTTTAGCCGCGCCAGCATGATCATCGATGGCTTGTAGCAAAGGAGCAATCACTGGGTCATCACTTTGCCCACGAGCAAACGCTATGCGAGCATCATGGATTCGCGCACGGATACGGTCTCGCAGCTCTGCGGTTGCCGCTTCGGTAAAGGTCACCACCAGAATTTGGTCTACAGTTAGTGGCTCATGGTGTCGGGTAGCTTCTGTAAGCTCTCCTGTTGGTGCTGCCGTGCCGTGTCCGAGCAGTAAGCGTAAGTACAAGCCAGCGATAGTAAATGTTTTACCAGTACCCGCCGATGCTTCAATTAAACGCGCGCCATGAAGTGGAAACGTCATGGTATTGAGTGTCTGTGGAGCAATTACCTGAACACTGCTTGTGGTCGTCATGCCTTACTGCCTTCTGATAAATATGTTGTTACAAATGTGACCTAGCGTGGAAAACGTCATTCAATTTACGTCCTACGCTGATTTGTTAATAGTTAGTGCGATCTCTCTCACGGATCAATTCGGATCGCCTCGCTACTATGCGCCCACGAGTTCAGGAGCGCGTACGAGTTTTGTACTTTATGGCGTTACTTTGAACCACAGAATAATGGTCCCTCTGACCTGTGGCCGTACAGCGAACGCCCTACACTAATAATGATTTACTGGCGGCCACTTTATTTCCTGTACCTTGCTTCTCTTCGCCTTGATTCCCTTCACCAGGAAAGCAAGCATCCCAAATGCTGACCAGCGACTCTCTTTCATCATTCAATAATTCAGCGCAAACGCTACTGATCTTGTCGATCACTGCCACTTACTCCTGATCTTCCAGATCAGCCGCCGCCAACCTTGCCGCCTGTAACACAAGCGTTGAATACATACGCGACTCAGCAGCCAGCTCATCGTCCCATTTAGGCCAAATACGCGAGATGTAGGTATCTCGCCCCTCGCCAGTGAAAGCGAAGCTGTCATTAAAAGTATCGGCCATTTTCTTAAGTGACTTCTCTTCATCATCGACCCATTTACCACGGCTAAAGCCCGCTTCAACGCCAGCCAATGCGGTTTTCGGGAAGTAAGGCAGTGGTGCAGTCATACCTTGATAGAACAGTCGTACTAACTCCGCCAACAAACTCTTCGCCTGCTGCGCATCGCCAATAGGCTGTAGCGTTTGGTGAACCACGCCTTCTTTTCTGTCATAGCCAATAATATGAGTCGTTTTGCCGTGGCCCATCACTGCGCAACACAAGTGATCGATCCACGCGGCCAAGTAATCTTGAGAGCGTATTTTGCCACTACGAAAACGCACTAAACCCGATTGATAGTTTTGAGTAAGCCAGCCCATCAAACGAACCGGTTTGCCTTCACCTAGCACGTCAAATTCAATATTTACCTCAAGATCTTGCTGTGGCTGCCCACTTACAAATCGAATCTCTTTGGCTAAGTCTTCTGCTTGAACACGGTTGGTTTCAAACTCGATATCACCAAAAGCACCAACCGGTAATCGACCTTGGGCTTTTTGCTCAGAAACAAACAAGCGAACCGCTTCATCTGCTCCTTCTGGGTGATCCAACAGTACCTGCAGCAGCGCATCTTTAAGCTGGAAGCTTTCTAAGCCATTAAGCACGAACGGCTCGTCGTCTTCCATTACCGGAAGCGGTGGCTCAAACACTACCTTTAGGCGACGATTAAAGAAGTATTGCACTGGCAAGCGCCAGAAACGCTGTAGCTCAACCAAATCGAGTTCTAACGGATAGCTCGCACCAAGCAAATAGTCATCCAAAGCGCGATTGAATTCACCACTGCGCTCACCGGAACGGTTAGCTGCAGGAAGCCATTCTTTGGCGTAGCTCAATACATGACTTGCATCACCTTGCGTAAAGGCTGCTGGGCTAAATGGGGTCATGGTGTGCTCAAAGCTGATTGCTTGAGTCAACTTGATACCAGAATCATCACTTGGTAGCGCTTGGTCTTCACTTAGGCAGTAGTTCTGCTGGCAGTACTCAATCAACTCAGAAACCAATACCGAAGGCACTCGCTCAGTATTATCTTGAATCGAACGACCGACATAGCTGATGTATAAACATTCTTGCGCCGACAACATCGCTTCTAAGAATAGGTAACGGTCATCATCACGACGAGAACGATCTCCCGGACGAGTGCGTCCGTTCATCAAATCAAAACCTTCCGGCGGCATTGAGCGTGGGTAAACACCGTCATTCATGCCTAATAGACAAACAGTTTTGAACGGGATAGAACGCATCGGCATCAGGGTACAAAAGTTCACTTGCCCCGCTAAGAAACGCTGACTGATACGCGCACCCGACAGTTTATTGTTTAAGTACTGATAGATAATGCTTAGCGATAGTTCTTGTTCGTACAAGGCATCATCAAGCTGTTCATTCAGTTGAGAAAGTGCATCACGAATCGACTTAAGCACCACCTCGCCTTCTAGCTCAACGGCGAAGAAATCATCAATCATTTGCAGCAAGGTTTCACGCCACATATCGATGGATTGCGTCTCAGCAAGGCGTTGACGGTAATGGGCAATACGATCAATAAAGTGCGCTAACTTACCAGCAAGTTCGGCGTTAATGCCCTGAACTTCGTTATAAACTGCAATTGGAGAGTGTCCAGTTTCAAACAAACCTGCGGAATCCGACATCGCATAACCCAGTAACATACGCTGGATACCAAATAGCCAAGTATTTTGCTCGGTGGCAGGCAAATCAAACTCTGTTGCCGTAGAAGAATCGACGCCCCAGCGGATACCCGCTTCTTCAACCCACTGCTTAGCTTGTTCAAATTGAAATTCATCAATACCGAAGCGTGCCATCATCGCTGGGATTTCTAATAGCTCTAGAAGTTCAGAAGCTAGACAACGCGTGTTCGGTAACGCGACCAATTGCATGAAAGCGGTCAGAATTGGGCTTTCTTGGTCTGCAGTTCTATCAGAGATCGAGTAAGGGATATAACGCTCACCCGGAGCATTACCAAATACCGCCTGAATCGCTGGGCTATAAGCATTAATGTCAGACACCATCACGATGATATCGCGTGGTTTCAGGGTCGGGTCGGCATCAAACATCGCCAATAGCTGGTCATGAAGAACTTCCACCTCACGCATTGGGCTGTGACACGCATGTACAGTCAGTGAACGATCGCCAAGCTCAACCACCTGTTTATGATTGCTGGAATCTAAGATGTGATCAACTTGATGTTCTTCTAGCTGGAGAATATCGGCTTGCAATTGATGGAGCAGGCTGTCTCTCTCTACATCAATAAAGAACTCGTGCTCTTCACTGTCTGATTGAGATAGCAAAAACAGGTTATCTCTGCCCAATTTACCCATAGACGCCAACAAGCTATTACCGACAGCTTGGCTAGTATGCAGTTCATCTTCAACGTTGGCTTCAATGCCACCTTTCAGTGGTGATACTTCGCCTTCTAGTTGAGGTAAACCATCAACCAACGCAAACTGCTTACGACGCTGGGCTTCAACTCTTGCCAAGTATTTACGATCGCGAATATCGCCCCAATAATGTTGGCAAGGGTTGGTAAACATCAAATGAACATCAATCTGCTCACCAAGTGCTTTCAACGCGTCCATATAACGAGGAGGCAGCGAAGAGATACCAAACACAAACAGACGCTTAGGTAAGTGTTGTAGCTGACCTTGTTGATTGGCTAACGCTTCAATAAAGTCGTGATACAAGTTACCACGGTGATACTTCGATTGGCCTTGAGACAGGGTTTGCTCATAGAGTGTCTTCCACAAAATTGGCTGCCAAGGATGTTCTTGTTGCCCCCCATCATCAATTAACTCGGCAACGGGCTCTCCCGCTTCCCACATCGCCATCCACTCCGGTCGATACACCAAGTAACCATCGAAGATGTCGGCAATTTTCTCTGCCAATTGGTACAACTTCGAATCATCTTCGTCGTTTTCAAGGTAGCGTTGTAGAGGTAAAAAATCAGGGTGGTCAAGCTTAGCGGGTAACAAACTCATCAGCTTCCATGTCATCGCTTCCTTGTTAAAAGCACTGCGTTTAGGTACATCAGGAAGCACTTGGGTAAACATATCCCAAATGAAGGTTGCTGGAAGAGGAAAGTCTATATTTGCTGCTACACCAAACTCTTTGGCGAGTTCCATCTTAAGCCATTGAGACATACCTGGGCTCTGAACCAAGATCTGCTCTTTTTCGAAAGGGTTGGCTAAAGGATCACTTTTGATTAAATGAACGAGGAGGATTTTTAAAGTATCAACTTTATTGGAATGGTAAACAGTAAACAAAGTGCACTCACGCTAATCTTGCCACAATATAAAGCCAGATTAGCATAAGTGCTGAGTTTGGATTAGGAATATAAGCTTATGAAATACTGAAAACTTAAGCTCCGTTTATCTTTTGAACTATTGCTTCTTACAATCTACTGCCTACCGCGCTTAGAACACGGTGAGGTTTGTAGTTCATGTAGTAACGAACCGCCACATAACCTACCACCAACGTCGCAACAATCAGCTCTAAATAAGCTAGGTTAAACACTTGGTTAATGTAATGCGCTTCAATACCTTGTGCTTGCATCCACGCAGCCAATTTAAATAACGCTGTTGCACCAATCACGATTGGGAAGGTAAACGCTGCATAACCAGGGCTAAATGGAAGACGAAGTAGTTTGAAAAACGCCATATAGATAATGAACGTCATCAACACTGCAATACCAAATAGTAAACCAATGATCACAGGTGAAGGGTTAGCAGTAACGGTTAAGTAACCCGCCAAAGATAGGCTTGCCGGTGCTGCCATAATCGCAATCGTTGGTTTTGCAGCATCTGGCACTTCGTGAGAGAAGATCAAACGGTAAACCATGATTGGTAGCATTACTGCGTAAACCAATAAGCCGAATACCAAAGTCGCGTTAGCTACTGGCTCTAAAACTGGATTACCTGAGAAAGAGACGTCAGCGACGATAATACCGATCGGTGGCACAAACCAGCTTGGCACCATGTGGTGAATCTCAAAGTTTTTAGCTCTGTGGTACAAAAAGCTCATTAGAAACACAACATGCAAAGCCACAGAAGCCAACCACATAGCTTCTTGTAAGAATTGAGAGATTGGCGCCAAAGACGCTGACACCACCATGCACCCCATTGCAAATGTTGGTACCACACTGCCGACAACAGGGTGAGCAAGATCTTCACGCAATAGGTGACCATGAATCAAAAATTTCACAGCTAAAACAAGAAGTAATACCGCCGCAATGCCAGCACTGATCCACTGCACCAAACCCGGTGTGTGTAAGATACCTTGTGCGACTAGAACACCATCCCAACACCAGCCTAAGCTTGCAATTGCGAGTGCTAACCCTGCCATGGGTGTTGGAGCTCCTGTTAATCTATATTTAATACGTTGAATCATGTCAGCCTCTCTTAAACCTAATTCACTAAACTTGTGAACTCATCAGCTTGTTGAAGCCATAATACGCTTGCGCTTCGTTAAACAATATCCAATTATATATAACAAGTGTTCATCAATACTGAACAGAATCCATTTTCACCAGCAGAGTAAAACTAGGAATCTGATGGCTAATATTTCAATAAAACAGCTCAAAGTGTTCGTCACTATTACTCAGCACTCGACATTGACTGCTGCCTCTGAGGCTCTGTTTCTGTCTAAAGCTGCGGTCAGCATGGCACTAGGCGAAATGGAGAAACAACTCGGCCACTCTCTATTTGACCGGGTCAACAACCGATTAATTCTCAACCAAGAGGGACATAAGTTACTTCCATTGGCGGATGAAATATTACATCGTGCTGCTGGTATTGATGTTTTGTTCCGTGATGATCAGCCTTTAAGTGGCAATCTAAAGGTCGGCGCGAGTGACACGATTGGTAATCAGGTCGCACCGTTTATTTTGTCAGGCTTTCGCGAACGAACTCAACATCAGGATCAAAGCTTGTTCATTTCAAACAGTGCACTGATCTGCCAAAAGTTGGTGGATTATGAACTTGATATCGCGCTAATTGAAGGAAAAACATTACACCCTGAACTCATTTCGAGTCAGTTTAGCAGCGATGAAATGTGTATTATTGTTAGTAATCAACATCCTCTCGTTGCCAAAGAAAAAGTGACTTTAAGCGATTTGGAAGATAGTCACTGGATTCTACGTGAATCAGGCTCAGGGACCCGCGAGTTTTTCCTTCGTGCCGTTGCGCCTCGCATCGAACATTGGTATGAATCCTTTGAACTCAACACCACTGAAGCGATCATCAATTCAGTTTCAGCCAATCTTGGATTCGCTTGTTTATCACGATTGGCGGCGCAACGAGCGATTGATTCAGGCCGAGTGAAAGCGCTCGATGTGCCACTCGACATGAAACGACGTTTCTGGATGCTGGTACACAAGGACAAATACCAGAGCCCACTACTGAAATCTTTCATGAGTTATTGTGAAGACTGGGCTACACATCAAGATTGAGGCCGCATTGTTAGGGCTCCAACTGGACTTTTAACATCAGAAACTGTATAAAAAGCCAGTAAAATTTATCAAACTTAGAGGATTAACCATGGCTGTTATCGTCAAGTACGTGGTGGAACGCAACGGAGAAGAGAAAATGACTTTTACCTCTAAAGCCGAAGCTGACGCATACGACAAAATGCTGGATATGGCTGATGAGCTTTTTGAACTGTTAGGCAAAAGCGATTTAGTTGAAGATGAAGGCAAGCAAGAAGAACTTGCAATGTACCTAGCGAAGAACAAAGAAGAAGTTCTTTACGCATTAGGTGCTAAGCGTAAGCCAGCTCCGAAAAAAGCTAAGAAGCTTGAAGCTGTTGAAGACGCAGAAGAAGATGCAGCTTAACTAGCTGATACCTTTCTAAAAAACGTCAATGACGCCTCTAATCAGAGTTCGTTATTGGCGTTTTTTTATACTTATCGAAATATAATGAAGCTTGTTTATAGTCGAAATCGCTCTAAACATTCGCTTGCATGAAAGTGTGAGGAAGATCTAATCTATAGCCATCAGGTGATGGGGTTCCACCTAAGCTTTTGCTTCAACCGCCCGTTCTTTCCGAACAGTGCTAATGACTCCTACAGAATCGAAAACAGGTAATACTGTTGGACGTATCGCTATTCCTCCATTTTGAAATGGACTTAGTCTATTAAGACCAAGTTCCATGACACCTTTGGATTATCGATACTCAAGATCTGTAGTGAATTAGCCGCACCTCTTCCAACACGTCCTGTTTTCTCAACGCCCTAGGCCTTAAATGGCTCTATAAGTGAGAAAACATTATGCACTACTCTTCAGAAATTCAATCAATGTGCCCTATTCAAAGGGGTGATCTTCACAATTCAGCTCCAATTCCAGTTGAAGGCGCAATGGTTAGCCCAAAAGATGTCATCGCTATTTCTGGCTTAAGCCACGGTGTTGGCACTTGTGCACCACAACAAGGTGCTGCAAAACTGACTCTTAACGTAAAAAACGGCATCATCGAAGAAGCATTAATCGAAACGATTGGTTGTTCAGGTATGACTCAATCTGCCGCGATGGCTGCGGAAATCCTCACCGGAAAAACCATTCTAGAAGCGCTGAATACTGACTTGGTATGTGACGCGATTAACGTCGCGATGCGCGAAATCTTCCTGCAGTTTGTTTACGGTCGAACTCAGTCGGCTTTCTCTGAAGGTGGCCTAGAGATCGGCGCAGCACTAGAAGACTTAGGTCAAACACAGCGCAGCCAAGTTGGCACCAGCTACTCAACCGCAGCAAAAGGCGTTCGTTACCTAGAGCTTGCAGAAGGTTACGTAACCAAGCTTGCACTTGATGATCACAGCGAAGTGATTGGCTACGAATATCTCAACCTCGGCAAAATGATGAAGGCGATTAACCAAGGCGTGCCAGCGAATGAAGCGGCCGACCTTGCGACAGGGACCTATGGCCGCTTCGATGAAGCCGTGACCACTATTAACCCACGCCAACAGTAATTTTGCCAATTTAGAGGAAAGATATGATGAACACTCAATTTAATGAATCAGTAACTCGCGTATTGGCAGAAATGAACTTCGACTCGTTGGAGCAAGCAAACCAATACTGTTTATCACATAATGTCGACCCAAAAGCATTAGTGATGGACACCCAACCTATCGCTTTTGAAAGCGCTGCCGATGCTTATATCCTAGGCTCAGCACTGGCGCTATTTCGTAAAGCCACCAGCGCAGAACAAGCCGCTAATATTATTGGTGAAGGTCTTCAAGCATTCACCAAACCTGGCAGTGTTGCTGAACAACGCCAAGTTGGTATTGGACATGGCGCGCTAGCCGCTCGTCTTCTCAATGAAGAAAGTCACTGCTTCGCCTTCCTTGCGGGTCACGAATCTTTTGCTGCAGCAGAAGGTGCGATCAAAATCGCACTAAACGTCAACAAATCACGTCAAAACCCATTGAAAGTGATCTTAAATGGCCTAGGTAAAGATGCCGCTTATCTTATCTCACGCATCAACGGCTTCACTTACGTGCGCACTCAATACGATTACCAAACAGGTGAACTTGTTGAAACAGAACGTCGCCGTTTCTCACAAGGCCCTCGCGGCGACATCTTGTGTTACGGCGCTGATGATGTTCGTGAAGGTGTGGCTATCATGCACAGAGAAGAGGTGGATGTCAGTATTACGGGTAACTCAACCAACCCTACTCGCTTCCAACACCCAGTAGCGGGTATCTACAAAGCAGAACGCACTCGCCAAGGTTTGCCATACTTCTCAGTTGCTTCAGGCGGCGGTACAGGTCGAACATTGCACCCAGATAACGTAGCAGCAGGCCCAGCGTCTTACGGCATGACCGATACCATGGGCAGAATGCACGCTGATGCTCAGTTCGCAGGTAGCTCTTCAGTTCCTGCTCACGTGGCGATGATGGGCTTCATCGGCATGGGCAACAACCCAATGGTCGGATCGACGGTTGCATTGGCTGTGGCAGTGAGTGAATCTCAACACGCATAACGACAAAGTGAGTCCCACAATCTGCCTGTTATGTAGAGTCTGTTAGTTGAGAATCAAGCAATAACGGACGACTAAAACTCTACACCTATCACTAAAACCAAACAGCCAGCCTTATGCTGGCTGTTTTTTATTCACACTTGCTCTACTATCTATTTCTAATAATTATTTGTATCTAAGATTAAATACATTCTGCTGTCGTATTTGGCGAGCGCTTCGTTAAAGCCGTTGGACCAAGCGCACTGAACGTGATTACTCGAATGATGGGGTTGATACTCGCGGTAATCGGTATGCAGATGTTGATTGAAGGGATTGAGCAAGCTTATAAGGCACTGTTTATCTAAAGAGGGGATTCACAGGAGAATGTTGATTAACGCACCAATCAATTTGTGTTGATCTGCAGTGTTTTCTCATTGCAGAAAACTATCTCTCAAAAGACAAGCAATATCATTTTACAGACTTTATCCCGATACGCCCTTTCATAACGAGGGCGCTCTCTTTATGATGAACGCAATTAAATTAACTTTGCTAACGGCAGCGCTTGTTATTCGAGCCGTTGTTTTGGAATAGCAAAATCAAGACTCAACACATGGAGATTCAACATGGCTTATTTTTCACTAGCCTTCGGTACGGCAACCAAAAATCGCGACAATAAAATCATTGAAGCGTTCTTCCCTAACCCGCTTCTAAACCCAAGCGACGCTCTTGTAGCAGCTGTAGCTGAAGTGTCAGGTTACGCTGAAGGCAACCAAGCTATCGAAATCTCTGCTGCACAAAGCGCAGAACTGGCGAAAGCATTCGCAGCAAACGATGATGCAGCTAACGCATCTTTCGCAGAAAAAGCGGCAGCGTCTGAACAGCCACTTGTTCTTGTTGTTCTTGCTACTGACGAGAAGCCAGCATCAGTTGCTGAAGGCTTCCTAAAGCTACAACTTATCTCTAACCGCCTAGTACAACCACACGGTACGGTACTGGACGGCATCTTCGGTCTACTGCACAACATCGCATGGACAAACGAAGGCCCTATCGACCTACCTGAGCTGGCTGAGCGTCAAATCGAAGCTCGCCTTGCAGGTCGTGCTCTGTCTGTAGATTGCGTAGACAAGTTCCCTAAAATGGTGGACTACGTAGTACCAACAGGTATTCGTATTGCTGACACTTCTCGTGTTCGTCTTGGCGCACACGTAGGCGAAGGCACAACAGTAATGCACGAAGGTTTCATCAACTTCAATGCTGGTACAACTGGCGTGAGCATGGTTGAAGGTCGTATCTCTGCGGGTGTTGTTGTAGGTAACGGTTCAGACATCGGCGGCGGCGCTTCTATCATGGGTACTCTGTCTGGTGGCGGTACGATGGTTATCTCTATCGGCGAAAACTGCCTACTAGGCGCAAACGCGGGTCTTGGCTTCCCTATGGGTGACCGTTGTACAGTTGAGTCTGGTCTTTACGTGACTGCGGGTACTAAGGTTCGCATGCTAGATAAAGAAGGCAATGAAGTAGAAATCATTAAAGCTCGCGATCTTGCTGGCGTGTCTGATCTTCTGTTCCGTCGCAACTCAATCACAGGCCAAATCGAGTGCCTAGCGAACAAGTCTGCGGTTGAGCTAAACAGCGAGCTGCACAGCAACAACTAATCTAAGCACTAGATGCTAGATGCTAGATGCTAGATGCTAGAAAATAATAAGCCGCTGGGGTTCAATCCAGCGGCTTTTTTGTATGTTCTGGGAATCATTATTTGCCCCATTGTGTGTTTCGACCGATTGAACAAACTCTTCACTAAAGCATCATTTGACTTACTTTTTTTCATGCCTAGAACTCTAACTATCTAACCAAATTTGCTAATCCACTACACTATCAGTTAAAGAGATTATTTAGCCTAACGTGATAGTAATTAGCTAAATCGCTTTCGCCCCAAAGCGCCCTAGGAACTATAAATTAGTGGCCAACATTACTTAGCCACAACAAAAGGCTTCACACCTATTCCTTCCCGATGTTTTAGCCTTATAAAGGGAATTGTCAGCTTGTAAAAACAAGTTATCGGTATCAATAACTTTTCCTTTGATAGTAGAAATGCCAATACTTACCGTGACAACACCTGCATCGGTAGAGTATTCATGAGTCATTGCTTCAGCTTGTATATTTTTTCTTATTCTTTCTGCGACATATTTTGCATCACGGAGGTTAGTATTGGGCAATACAGCCACAAACTCTTCTCCACCATACCTTACTAGTAGATCAGAATCTCTATACACATTTTTTCTTAATTGGCTAGAAATTATCTTTAGCGTTGTATCCCCCGCAGCATGACCATAATTATCATTGTAGTTTTTGAAATTATCAATATCTATAATCAGAAGTGACAAGGGCTCACCAGATCGCATTGCTAAGGCTGAAATTTTTTTTAAATATGCTGAATAAATACGACGATTATATAGCCCTGTCAAAGGATCAATCTCGCTAAGCTCCTTTAATTTTATATTTGCCTCAACTAATTCTTTTTCCTTAAGGTCAAGAAGTTTTTGAAGCTTTACTTGCTCAGTAATATCACGACTAATACCGAACATTCCTATCAACTCACTTCCTCCATCTTTGTAAAGAGGCCATTTACAGGTAGATACCCAGCCCTCATTTCCCTCATTATCTGTATAAGGTTCGATTGAGGTTGTTTTCTGTATTCGACCTTCGATTATTTTCTCATCTTCCTTACGATACATTAATGCATGTTCATGAGGAAACAGATCAAAGTCATCTTTATCGTGAAGTTCCCTCCATGAGTTTTTCCCGACAAGCTCTGCAAAGTTCTGACTGCACAATATGAACCTATAATTCATATCCTTAAAGTAGATGTAATCGCTAGTAATAGATAATAAGGACATGAAGTGACTGAGGAAATTACTTTGCATATATCTGCTCTCTTATTTTTCGGGGGCTCACAAAATGTCAGCGTTAAATTGTCCGTCAATATGAAAGATAGCTGACTTGGCCACCTAAACCAAGTCACTACCTTCATTACCTAAGCCAATCGAAGTTGGTATTTTAGGTCTACTGATAGTGGATATATGTATAATTAAGCAAGTTGTTGTGGCTAAGTGAATTTGGCCACTAATTTAGAGTGAACCAACAACATTTTCTATCTCGCAATGTGCCCCATTGCGACTTAGCGAGTAAATTGTTACGGTCACATTCCACCAGTTGTTTGGAGTTCTCTGCCTTCAAAAGTAACCATAAATAGTTTTAGAGTGTAGCTTCCTAAAATAGTGGTATTTAATATGCTATTCCCCTGTATATTATGCATCTTAGTAATTACAGGGTATAAGGAAGGGTATCATTATGGAGTCTTGTTTGATTTTCTTTTTAAATCATCGTGTTACTTTCTTTTTGGCGGTGTGATGTAAATATTACAATAGTCTGTGACGTGGTGTAGTGAAATAGTTAATTTGGCTACAAATTAAAAGGTTAAACCACTGCGGGTAACACATGTGATGGTCAATGGAGTGAGGGCATTCGTTAGATTCCTTCACTACCCCTACAAAATCTAATGTGTATTACTATCGACTAGTACAATAACTCTAGCAAGCTTTTGTCCAAAAGTTTGTTATACACACATCCACTATACGGTGATCCCTACACCACACTCACCACCAAAAAAAGCGCAGACCTTTCGATCTGCGCTTGTGGTTATTGTCCCGATAACACTGTTTAAATCGTTTTCAATTAACCCACGTTCTTACGTGCGTTTTGGAACATACGCATCCAAGCGCCATTCTCGCCCCAACCTTCCGGAGACCAAGAGTTTGCAACCGTACGGAATACACGCTCTGGGTGAGGCATCATAATTGTCACGCGGCCGTCAGTCGTTGTTAAACCTGTGATAGCGTTTGGCGAACCATTCGGGTTATTCGGGTATTGCTGCGTTTGGTTACCGTTGTTATCAACGTAACGTAGAGCAACCGTACCTGAGTTTTCAATCGCGTTTAGGTGGTCGTTATCACGTACTTCTACGCGGCCTTCACCGTGAGAAACAGCGATTGGCATACGAGAACCTTCCATGCCGTTGAAGAATACAGAATCTGACTTCTGAACTTCTACTAGGCTGAAACGTGCTTCAAAGCGCTCAGATTCGTTGCGAACGAAACGTGGCCAGTACTCCGCACCTGGGATAAGTTCACGTAGATTCGACAGCATCTGACAACCGTTACACACACCTAGAGAGAAGGTATCTTCACGCTTGAAGAAGTTTTCAAACTGGTCACGAGTCGAGTCATTAAACAAAACCGACTTCGCCCAACCTTCACCAGCACCTAGTACATCACCGTAAGAGAAGCCACCACATGCCACAAGGCCGTTGTATTCTTCTAGTACCGCTTGACCTGTTAGGATGTCGCTCATGTGAATATCAGTTGCTTCGAAGCCTGCACGGTCGAATGCTGCTGCCATTTCAACGTGAGAGTTAACACCCTGCTCACGTAGAATCGCCATCTTAGGCTTAGCACCTGTGTTGATGAACGGCGCTGCGATGTCTTCGTTTACGTCAAAGCTCAGTGTCACGTTCAGACCTGGGTCCGAGTTGTCTTTCTTCGCTTCGTGTTCTTGGTCAGCACATACTGGGTTATCACGCAGACCTTGCATCTTGTGCGTTGTCTCAGCCCAGATAGTACGTAGTTCAGTACGGTTACGTTCAATCACTACAGACTCGCCAGACTTAATCACTAGTTCATCTGATGCTTCCCCTTCACCAACAACGCTGCCAATCACATGAGAACATGCTTCTAGACCGTTAGCTGCAAGAGTAGAAAGTACTGCGTCTAGGTCGTCGTTACGGACTTGGATTACTGCACCTAGCTCTTCGTTGAACAGTGCTGCTAGCGTGTCTTCACCTAACGCTTCAATGTTTGCATTAACACCACAGTGACCTGCGAATGCCATTTCTGCTAGCGTTACGAATAGACCACCATCGCCTTTATCGTGGTAAGCGACAACTTGGTCGTTCGCTACAAGTGCTTGAACGCCTTCGTAGAAACCTTTTAGTTGCGCTGCGTTGTCTACGTCTGCTGGCTTGTCACCAAGCTGCTTGTAAACCTGTGCAAGTGCTGTTGCACCCATACGGTTTTTGCCGTTACCTAGGTCGATAAGAACTAGGCTTGTATTACCTTTGTCAGTGCGAAGCTGAGGAGTAATCGTCTTACGAACATCTTCAACACGTGCAAACGCAGTGATAACAAGAGATAGCGGAGACGTTACTTCTTTCTGCTCGCCATTCTCTTCCCACTTAGTCTTCATCGACATTGAGTCTTTACCCACTGGGATAGTTAGACCCAGAGCTGGACATAGTTCTTCACCAACCGCTTTCACTGCTTCGTAAAGACCTGCATCTTCACCTGGGTGACCTGCTGGAGACATCCAGTTCGCCGACAATTTAATGTGTTTGATATCGCCGATGTTGGTCGCAGCGATGTTTGTGATTGCTTCACCAACCGCTAGACGAGCCGATGCGCCGAAGTCTAGTAGTGCCACTGGCGTACGCTCACCAAGAGACATCGCTTCACCGTGGTAAGAATCGTAGCTTGCTGCCGTAACCGCACAGTTAGCAACAGGAACCTGCCATGGGCCAACCATTTGGTCACGAGCTACAAGGCCTGTTACCGAGCGGTCACCGATAGTAATAAGGAATGTTTTCTCAGCGACAGTTGGCAAGCGAAGAACACGGTCAACCGCTTCGTTCATCTCGATGCCAGAGCGGTCAATCGCAGGGTTGTTCGCTTTTAGCGTTTTCGCGTCACGGTGCATCTTAGGTGTTTTACCTAATAGGATGTCCATAGGCATATCGATTGGCGTGTTGTCGAAGTGTGAATCTTCTAGTTTAAGTTCACGTTCTTCTGTTGCTTTACCCACCACGGCATATGGTGCACGTTCACGCTTACAAATTGCGTCGAATGTTGCCATGTCTTTATCAGCAACCGCCATTACGTAACGCTCTTGAGATTCGTTACACCAGATCTCAAGTGGGCTCATGCCCGGCTCATCGTTTGGCACATCACGTAGGTTAAAGATACCGCCACGCTCGCCGTCGTCTACTAGCTCAGGAAGTGCATTCGAGATGCCGCCCGCGCCCACATCGTGGATAAATGCGATTGGGTTCGCATCACCTAGCTGCCAACAACGGTCGATCACTTCCTGACAACGACGTTCCATCTCTGGGTTTTCACGTTGTACAGAAGCGAAATCAAGATCTTCTGAAGAAGAACCCGAATCCATTGAAGATGCCGCACCGCCGCCAAGGCCGATGTTCATCGCAGGACCACCAAGAACGATTAGGCTTGCACCTACTGGGATCTCTTTCTTCTGAACATGATCATCACGAATGTTACCTAGACCACCAGCCAGCATGATTGGCTTGTGGTAACCACGTACTTCTTCACCTGCGTGAGAGTTTACTTTCTCTTCGTAAGTACGGAAGTAACCTAATAGGTTTGGGCGACCAAATTCGTTGTTGAATGCTGCACCACCAAGAGGTCCTTCAAGCATGATATCCAAAGCAGTAACAATACGGCTCGGCTTACCAAAGTCAGTTTCCCAAGGTTGAACGAAGTTCGGGATCTTAAGGTTAGATACTGAGAAAGCAACCAGACCTGCTTTTGGCTTACCACCAATACCTGTCGCGCCTTCATCACGGATTTCACCGCCTGAACCTGTCGATGCGCCCGGCCACGGAGAGATTGCCGTTGGGTGGTTGTGCGTTTCAACTTTCATCAAGATGTGTGTTTTCTCTTGGTGGTAGTTGTACTGACGAGTTTCTGGATCTGGGAAGAAACGACCGACTTCAGAACCTGTCATTACCGCTGCGTTATCTTTATAAGCAGACAGAACGTGTTCTGGTGTCGTTTCAAAGGTGTTCTTAATCATCTTGAACAATGATTTTTCTTGCTTAACGCCATCGATAGTCCAATCAGCGTTAAAGATCTTGTGACGACAGTGCTCTGAGTTCGCTTGTGCAAACATCATTAGCTCGATGTCAGTCGGGTTACGACCTAGCTTCTCAGTGAAGCTTTCAAGAAGGTAATCAATCTCATCTTCTGCAAGTGCAAGACCTAGGGTAACGTTTGCTTTTTCAAGCGCTTTACGTCCACCAGTTAGTAGGTCAACTTCCGCATAAGGAGCAGGCTCAGCAACGGTAAATAGTGCCGCCGCTGATTCGAAGTCAGTGAAAACCACTTCCATCATACGGTCGTGCAGGATTGCTTTCAGCTCAACAAGTTGAAGTTCAGAAAGTTCAGCAGAGGTTTCAATGTAGAAAGCAGTACCGCGCTCTAGACGTGACACTTTAGCCAGTCCGCAGTTGTGTGCGATATCTGTTGATTTTGAAGACCAAGGCGAGATAGTGCCTGGGCGTGGCGTTGCAAGCAGCAGTAAACCTTCAGGTTCATGCTCTTCAATCGTTGGACCGTAAGTCAGTAGCTTTTCTAGCTTCTCAACTTCAGACTCATCTAGGTCTGCCGTTAGATCAGCAAAGTGGGCAAACTCAGCGTAAATACCTGTTACAGGTAAGCTTAATTCACGACAAAGCTCTAAAAGCTTGTTAACACGAAACTCAGATAGAGCTGGGGAGCCACGCAAAATTCTCATGTGCTTACGTCTCTTATGCAGTTGATTAAGGTAGTATTGGAATAAATTCAGTGGGTTAAAGGAAAAACCTAACTGTTTTCTTCGAAGCTATTCCCGAAGGTTTAAAAACCTATGCCGATCCCACCTCTTCAATGCGAGCGCATTATAAAGCATTTCTTTTTGTGACGTAACACCAAAAGCAACCGTTTGCGTGATTTTTTTTATCTTTCTGCGTAAATGGTACTTTTGCTGCATTTATCACCACTTTTACAACTGTTTAATTAAACCTGCTTTGCCAGCCTTGCGGGGTTTGGTATAAAGGAGCTTCCACTTTTCGAGATTTCATTTTGATGCCTAAATTTACGCTCATCTTTTCGTCTAAGTTCCTTCTGCTCGCCATCGTCCTATTTGGGTTGGCTGGATGCCAGATTGAATCTGAACCTAAAAGTGTCCTTGAGCAGATACGAGATCGTGGCGTTCTTCGTGTCGGCACCCTAAATAACCAACTCTCTTATTACATCGGTCCTGATGGTCCTGCTGGCTTGGATTACGAATTAGCTCGTGAATTTGCGCAGGAGCTTGGTGTAAAGCTTGAGGTTAAACCCGCTTACCGTTTGTCTGGCTTGTTCCCTGCACTGCAGAAAGGCGAAATCGATCTTATCGCGACCGGCTTAACGCAAAACAACAAACTGACACGCGCTTACCGCGCCGCGCCTGCTTATTACTACGTAAGCCAACAGGTCGTATACAAAAAAGGCCAGTGGCGACCGAGAAACCTTGAACAACTGATCAATTTCGAGAATGAGCGTCAGGTTGACTTTGTTAAAGCACAAACTGAATCAGAAGAGGCGGCGTCTACTGACACATTAACGCCATCTTTGGTTGTGGTGAAAGACTCACACTTTGAGCCAACACTAAAGCAGCTGCAGAAAACACACGATGACTTTATCTATGATGCGGTCGGCAATGCTGATATCAACGACCTGCTCAAAGAAGTATCGACTGGCGAGCGCTTATTTACGGTTGCGGACTCAATTGAGCTGTCACTGGCACAACGTTTATACCCAGACGTAGCTTTGGCTTTTGAACTGACAGAAGACCAACCTATCTCTTGGTATTTGCAGAAGTCTGAAGATGAAAGCCTTTATGCTCTGTTGATTGAGTTCTTCGGTAACCTAAAACAGTCTGGTGAACTGGCTTCACTAGAAGAGAAATACATCGGCCACATCGGCACTTTTGACTACGTTGATACTCGTGCCTTTATCCGCGCACTGGACAGCAAGTTGCCAAAATGGTCGCCGCTATTTCAAAGGTACTCTCAAGAATTTGATTGGCGCTTGATTGCCGCTTTGGCCTACCAAGAATCACACTGGAACCCTGTTGCGCGCTCACCAACGGGTGTTCGTGGCATGATGATGTTGACACTGCCCACCGCGAAGAGTGTTGGGGTAACCAACCGTCTCGACCCGAACCAGTCGGTACAAGGCGGTGTTGAGTACCTGCGTCGTATCGTGAACCGAGTACCAGATTCAATCACTCAACACGAAAAGATCTGGTTTGCACTTGCTTCATACAATGTCGGTTACGGGCACATGATGGACGCGCGTCGCCTCACGAAGGCACAAGGAGGAGATCCTGATGCTTGGGGCGATGTGAAAGACAGATTGCCTCTGTTAAGACAGAAGAAGTACTACAGCCAAACTCGATATGGGTATGCGCGTGGTGATGAAGCGAGAAACTACGTTGAAAACATTCGCCGTTATTACCAAAGCATTATTGGCCATGTAAATAAGCGCAATAAAGAACAAGAAGCGACCCTTGAAGGTTTGGTGGTGATCCCACCTTTAGAAACCTCAGGTGCTGAATCGAGTATCAGCGCAGCTCAGTCGACAGTAAGCAGTTCTGAGCCTTCACAGTAAAACCCAAAAGAGCAATGCCATCTAGCATTGCTCTTTTTTATTGTCTTTTTTCGACTCTTCTTTCGTCACTAAGGGATAAGGGAAGCAGGCAAGAAAATGATGATGAGATCTAGAGTGTCATATTGCAGTAACAATCGAACCTTATAACGGCACACCACAATCAAGATTATGCTCTGTTGCACTGCAATGCTGGCTTTAGACTAGAACTGCTCTTCTATTTAAGCCAAGCGTGCGACAGGCCAAACAAACGAATAACACTATAATTAAATCGTTAGTCCAAACTAAAAAGTCAGACGACAAATAGGAAATCATTGAAATGATGAAGAAACTGAAATCGAAACGCCTTGATAAGACCGTTGCTGCAAACCGTCGTAAGCGTATGCTTTCAAATAATAAGAAGAAGATCATTTGGCGCAATCGCGCTTTCATGCAGATGATTGCTGAGTAAATGTAGTTACTCAGTCAGTTTGCTTGGCACTCTTGCGATAGAGAGTGCCGAAAGTACGCTGCTATTTCTTATTGCCAGCCTTCATCTCTGCTTCTAAACGCTGCTCTTCCAACAGACGTTCTTGCTTTCGCTTCTCTTTTATCTCTTTTCTACGACGCTTGAAAAACGCTTGTAATTGCTCACGGCACTCTTCCTCTAACAAACCATGTTCAACGTCGGCATAGTGGTATGAGGCCTGGCTTTCAAACAAATTCAACACTGTACCTGCAGCGCCTGCTTTTAAGTCTGGAGCACCAAACACAATGCGCTTTACTCGGCTGTGTAGCAAGGCACCTGCGCACATTGGGCAAGGCTCTAGCGTAACGTATAAAGTGGTATCGAGTAGCCGATAGTTTTCTAAGGTTTGACCGGCTTTACGCAAGGTTTCAATTTCTGCGTGTGCCGTAGCATCGTGGCTGCCAATCGAACGGTTCCATCCTTCAGAGATAATCTCCCCATCTTTTACTAATACTGCACCAACAGGAACCTCTCCCTCGCTCTCTGCTTGCGTAGCCACCTCGATGGCACGTCGCATGAAGATTTCATCTTGAGGGGTGAATTGATGGTCTGACAAAGGGAACTCCAGAAACAAAGGATAAAAACGAAAATAGGTATGCGGTGAAGCATACCTAATCTTAGAGATAATGAACAATAAAGAGGTAATAGACAACAACAGACAATGAACCATTGCCGCTTGCTGGTTGGTCGAACTGTTAGCTATTAGCGTCTTCTATGTCATCGGCTATTGGCGTCGCTTTGATACTCACAATGCGATTGTTCTCAACAGAGATAATTTCAAACTGCCACTGCTGGTATTGAACAACTTCGCCTGCATCCGGTAAGCGCCCTATTAACCAAGTCACAAGGCCATTCAACGTTTGGAAGCTCTCGCTTTCGCCCTCAAAATCCGATAGCTCTAAACGGTTCTTCAGTTCACTGATAGGAATCAATCCATCCACCAACAAACCGTCTTCCACTTGCTCGGTCCAAAGATCGTTCGGATTATTCGATAGCTCGCCAGCAATCGCCTCAAGAATATCGTAATGAGTCACAAGACCTTGAACATCGCCATACTCGTCGACAATGAATGCCATCTCGGTGCCCGACTCTTTAAAGTAGCCAAGTAGACGCAGAGCTTTCATCGATTCTGGAACATAGATCGGCGAGCGAGACAGCCCCATGATCACTTGAATGCTTAGATTGCCCGCCTGATTCAGCAAGGCTTTGGCTGACACTGTACCCACCACTTTATTGAGGTGATCTTGGCACAATGGAAACACACTGTGTTTTGATGAACGCAGTTTCTTTAATATCTGCTCAACGGGTTGGTCGACATCCAGAAAGTCGATGTCTCGACGCGGAGTCATCAATGAGCTCACAAGACGATCATCAAGCTGCAAGATATTACGAATCATCTCTTGTTCGCCGCGTTCAATCACACCCGATTCTGAGCCCTCTTTCACAAGTGCATGGATATCATCTTCGGTAACGCTATCTTCTTCACCGCCTCGGCCCATCAACTTAAGAATACCTTCCGTTGAAGCCGACAACGCAAACACAAACGGCGTCGCGATTTTAGATAACCAGAAGATTGGCAGCGCGACTAACACAGCAATGTTTTCAGCTTGAGACTGAGCAAAACGCTTTGGTACCAACTCACCGACAACGATAGCGAAATAAGTAATACCTACCACCACAACCGCAGTAGACAAGATGTTCGCTTGTGTTGGGTCTAGTCCCCACAGTTCAAGTTGAACGGCTAGTGGAGCCGATAGCGTCGCCTCACCCACAATCCCGCTGAGTAGGCCGATTACCGTGATACCGATTTGGATTGTAGAGAGGAAGCGGGTTGGGTTTTCTTTGAGATCAAGAGCAACCTGAGCGGAGCGGTGTTTTTCGGCTAAGCGTTTCAGCCGACTATTTTTTGCTGCTACCAATGCAATCTCAGACATGGCAAACAGACCATTTAAAACAATTAACCCTACTAAAAGCAGAATTTTCATGTGGCTTGGATTTCCTAAATTTACCGGCCAACAATTAGCCGTAATCCGGAGTATAAGCTGAGTGCCTTTATTTTGAATATAAAAAGTTTTGGATATAGAAAGTTTTGGATATAAAAACCTTGGATATAAAAAACGGAAAAAATAGCGAAAAAAAGCCCGCACATTTCGGTGCGGGCTTAGCAATGAATAAAAGCTTAGTTTTACTTAGTTCAATCTTACATTGTGTAAGTGTAAGGTGCTTGGATACCTAGTGGGATACCAAGAGCCCAGTAAGCTAGCAAGAAGATAGACCAACCGATTAACATCGCAATCGAGAATGGCATCATTAGAGAAGCTAGAGTACCGATACCTGTCGACTTAACGTAGCGCTGACAGTAAACAACAACCAGTGGGAAGAACACCATTAGTGGAGAGATGATGTTAGACACTGAGTCACCTACACGGTAAGCCGCTTGAGATAGCTCAGGAGAGATACCCACAACCATTAGCATTGGAACTAGGATAGGACCAATCAGTGCCCACTTAGCTGAAGCAGAACCAACAAGAAGGTTAACTGCAGCCGTTAGTAGAATCATACCAACAACCGTTGCTTCACCTGGAAGGTCCATCGCTTTCAAGCCTTCAGCACCGTAAAGTGCCAGCATAGTACCGATGTTTGATTGAGCGAATGCAGATAGGAACTGAGCACAGAAGAACGACATTACAATGTATGCGCCCATCGTTGCCATCGTCTCAGACATTGCTTTGATAACATCATTACTATTCTTGAATGTACCCGCTACACGGCCGTAGACGATACCCGGAATAATAAACAGGATGAAGATCAGAGGAACGATAGACTTCATTACTGGTGCTGAGAACGCCGTTAATTCGCCTTCAGGTGAACGAAGTGCTGAGTTTTCAGGCATTAGAGCCGCGATAAGCAGACCAATACCGGCAACCATTGCCCAACCAGCGAATTTGAATGCTTTAGATTCAATGGCTGTGAACGTACCTAGATCAGGTGCTTGTTCTGCATCTTCATCTACAGGCGTATTAGCAAGACGAGGCTCGATAATTTTCTCTGTAACGTACCAACCAATTGCCACAATTAGAATTGAAGACAAACCAGTAAAGAAGATGTTCGCTAGAGGGTTGATCACATATGCAGGGTCAAGAACGTTTGCCGCTGTTTGAGTGAAACCAGCTAGTAGCGGATCAATACCTGAAGGGATAAAGTTCGCTGAGAAACCACCTGATACACCAGCAAACGCTGCTGCAATACCCGCTAGAGGGTGACGACCCGCAGCGTGGAAGATGATACCGCCAAGAGGGATTACTAGAACGTAACCTGCATCAGCTGCTGTGTGAGACACGATAGCAACCAAGATTAGCATCGGCGTTAGTAGCTTAGCTGGCGTGAAGTTAAGCATCTTCTTAAGGCCAGTCGTAATGAAGCCTGAAGAGTCAGCAACGCCAACACCTAGCATAGCAACAAGTACGATGCCTAGAGGTGCGAAGCCTGTGAACGTGGTAACCATATTCGCTAGGAAGCTAGCAAGCGCTTCACCAGTCAGTAGGTTATTTACTTCTAGAGCAGCACCCGTTTGAGGGTTGATTAAGTCGAATGAAAGATTCGATAAAAGTGCAGATGCTACCCATACAATAACTAGAGCCCAGAAGAACAGGATTGCTGGATCTGGAATTTTGTTGCCGGCGCGTTCAATGAAGTTTAGAAAGCGGTCCATACCACTGATCTTCTCAGTCGATGGTGCTTTTTTTACGGCTTGGTTACTCATTGTAACTCCATATGTGATGTTGTTTTGTTTAGGCCTAATATAAGTTTTGACCACGGCCTATTGGTACAGCACATATTCTATTAAAGTCGTTGTTAAAAAGCACAAGATTCCACCTAATTTTCCATAAATGGAGACATATTTTGCAAAAATACCATACAACCACAACAATATGAAAACATAAAAAACACCATTCCATATACAGAGCTTTAACTAGCACGTAAACAATGTCCGAGGAGTGAAAATTATCAGTAAAAGGGGTAGCATGAGCCTTGGCATGCAGTAAACGTTTGCTTGAGGGTCAATCAAACTCACTGTATTTGGAGAGCATAGTTTCGAGGTAAATACTTTGTGCGTGGTTCATACGATCTTGCCATGCAATTGTGACAGTAATGCTTTTTAATGCGCTAGACAGAGCACCGTTTGCATTAGTCACTTCACAAGTCATGGCATAGGCAGACCCCGATAAACCGGATAAAGGATCTGAACTTGCTGTGTTGAGACAATGACTCGCCTGATTTAGTTCCGAAAAAGGAATTAAACCTACCGCCCCACTCGCATTAGACGCCCGAGTTCGATAATACTCCATCTGCCTTTCTGCAAAATGCAGCGCTTCGATACTCTGAATCGCATAGTCGGCTTTCTGCTCAGTGTAGGTCTGCAGCTTGACCATGCCTAACGCGGCCACGCCCACCAGTAGAAAAGAGATAAGTACTTCAAGTAAACTAAAACCACGCTGGTTAGAAATCACTCCATGAGCCCTTTTTCCACTGTATTTCGACAGGTTCATCATGCGGGTTGTATTCTCCTCGATAATCTAGATTCATCGAGCCTTTAATCGTAGAAAGCCCCCCGATTGAATCCAAAAATATGCCTCCTTTAGGGAAGAAGGAAGCGTTAGCTATATAGGTACTATTTTCTTTAACCAATAAAGAGTAATCCATCGTTGCTGGTAACTTATCCCAACTATCAGCAAGAAAGTCCGTGTTGTTTTCAGCACCTGAAGCGTCCTTGAAGACACTCATGTCATTCAAGTGATAAAAAGCACCATCAAGTACACTGGCGTTTCCATTTGCGAAAATCCCATTTTCGACCACTAAAGATCGTGGTGTGATCGTTCCTGCACTATCCACAATATTAATGGCTGGGTGCCAAACTACACAGTCCCCAATGACCCACACCTTAGTTTTACCAGCTGAAAAGGCATCATTGATTCGAGTACTGCACTCCTTGCCCACGTATTTATTTGTGTTTGAATCGAAATCTACATGCACGGTATTCCCGTGAGAATCCGTCTCTAATAGGTTTATTACCTCATATTCATTACTTTTAAGGGCGTTGATATTGTCCGTTGTTTTCTTTACCCCGAAGTAGTTTTCGAAACCATTTAGATTGGTGTCATGAACGTAATCACTCATAAAAGCACCGCTAGGATCACTACCCGATGCGGTAATCGTTGCGCTCTCACTCAAGTCAGTTACCGCATCTTTACAAGCGCTAAAATCTGCAGGTGCATTCTCAGGATTAGAAACGGTGGTTAAGCTCCCCCCTGTACCTTTGGTGTGTATAACAGAGTCGAAAAACCGAACTGCCACACACTCATATACACCGTTGTTACTGGTTTCACTGAGTTCAGGGTCGATATCCATGATGTCCTCGGAAATAATTTCGAGAGCCGATATTGCTTGTATGGCCCCCAAACCCGAATCATTAGAAAATCGAATTTCTTTATTAATCGATGTTCTGTTGGCGGTTGAGACAAGGATATTAGCGTTATCGGATGATTTATCTAATGAAGAAAGCTTGTTGCTACAGGAATCCAGGAGATCACCTGGGATCGCGGTACTGCTGTTTTCAATAATAACGCTTAGACCACACTCCAATCCCCCCTCGGCGGTCCAATGTTCTTTGCGAGCTTGAACCTCGTTTTGAGCACGCTTTATTTGGTAAAAAGTGGTTTTAAAGCTACCAAGAGAAACGATCAGCACACCAATCAATAGAATACTGACTAGAAGTAGTGTTACCGCTCCATTTTGCTTTAATCGCATCATTGCCAATTCCTTTGTACCACTGAAGTCACTACTCTCTGACTTTCATCTGCATTCACAAGAGAAGCTTCTAGAGCGATATCGACTCTTTGCGAGGTTGCCAGACTGTTAGATAACTCAGTTACAGAAACCAAAAAAAGTTCTACTTCTATTTGCTTTTCGAAAAACAAACTTTCACATGTCATTGCTCCCAAACCAGATGACGTAATCTGAGTGATATCTAATAAATAAGAAGATTCTTCTTGGCAATAGTTCAGCTTATTACCCTTAAATTGATAGACAATGTTTCGATAGGCCGAAGATGCGCTGTTTTGTCGATAAACAAAACCAACGTAAGATTCACTGGCACTGGATTGAAAGGTATAAATCGTATTGGCAGCGCCCGATAGCTTCACTGATTGTCCAGAGTCTGCATCATAACCGGCTCGCCAGAGCTCCTCTTTCATCATTTGAGTAGTAGCGAATAGGTTCTGAGATAAGAGCAGCTCCAAGCTCTTTTCTGAACTCAAACGTTGGTTGGTAACAAATACCGAGCCGATAGTACCGATAACAATCACACCGATCACAGAGGCCACTAACATTTCGACCAAGGTACTACCTTGAACACTCCTAGCCACAGATCTCATAACCATAATGACCTATGCTATTGCGCCCATCGCTGTTTGGGTCACTGCTGCAAATTCGGATCCGCCCTGTCGTTTTCGATGCGATGATTGAAAGTACATCCGACAGCGCATTCGTGGAGGCGAGTGAAACATTACCGTCTCGAAAACGTCCCCTGACGTTATCGATCGCAATTGAAGTACTATTGGAGAAATTAAAGTCTACTTTTATACCTCTATATGCCGAACCATCAAGATGCATAAGTACATTATCAGAAACGTAAAATGTTGAACTGCTCAACACCATATCCCAATCACCATCAGAACTTTCGGTTCCACCTAAGGCACCTGAAACCAAGAACAAAACATAAAGCTCTTGGTTACGAGTGACCGCTTCTGATCGGGCAGTAATAAGAAAACTATGAACCTCAGGGGCTAAGCGCTGCAGTTTAGAAGAAGCCAACAAAGAACTAAAACTAGGGGCAGCCGCAGCCAGTAGCACTGAAAGCACCACTACAGTAATCAGCAGCTCTAATAGCGTAAACCCGCGAGTCATTTCCCAAATTCCTATGTAATAACTTGAGCAACCGTACTCAACCTTGCGCACATGCTAACACTAAGGAAAAATAGCCAGATAAGTGAAAAGGAAGTCCTCGTGATGATTCGAAAAAATAAATGCAACAGCAACAACACGCGCGTAAAAGGGATGACATTGATCGAGTTATTGATTGTGGTTGCCATCATTGGGATTTTGGGGGCTATCGCCTATCCGAGCTATACCAACCACGTAGTGACTGGACATCGAACTAGCGCACTCGCTGACATAGCTCGAATTCAATTAGAACTAGAAGCAGCCTATGACAGCGGTTATGACTGGAGTGGTATTGTTTCGGGAAGCGATTGTTTGATCTGCGATACCGAAGCGAGTCGTTTTGTTTTCAGTGTCACCAGTTCGGCTTCTGCTGCCTATACGATTACAGCAACACCTCAGTCGGGAGTAGGTCAAGATAAAGACAACTGCTTCGATGGACAAAACCATAAAGTGCTCACTCTCGACAGTGCTAATGTCGAATACCCAGAAGCCTGCTGGATGTAGTGTGATGAGGGTTTCAGGTGAAGAGAAAGAGAAAGAGAAAGAACCAGGTTTGAGATACAAAAAAAACCTGCTACATGAGCAGGTTTTTTAATTTTATCAACAACTTAAAGTATCAACAATCTAATTACTTAGTTAGGTCATCGAAGAAGTTTTTAACACCGCTGAAGAAACCTTCAGACTTTGGCTTGTGCTTGCTTGCCGCTTCACCACAACATGTTTCTTCGAATTCACGCAGTAGTTCTTTCTGGCGAGAGCTTAGCTTAACTGGAGTCTCAACCACTAGCTTAACGATTAGATCACCCACACCGCCACCACGAACGCCTTTCACGCCCTTGCCACGCATACGGAACATACGGCCCGTTTGTGTCTCTTCTGGTACCTTAAGGTTTACACGACCATCCAGTGTTGGAACTTCAACTTCACCGCCTAGAGCAGCCATAGAGAAGCTTACTGGTACTTCGCAGTAAAGGTTGTTGCCGTCACGTTCGAAGATGTTGTGCTCTTTTACGTGTACTTGTACGTACAGATCGCCAGCTGGAGCGCCGTGCTCTCCCGCTTCGCCTTCGCCAGATAGACGAATACGATCGCCAGTATCAACACCAGCAGGGATCTTAACGTTAAGTGTTTTCGTCTTCTGTTTGCGACCTTGACCATGACATGAGTTACATGGGTCTTTGATGATCTTGCCTTTACCGTTACAAGTAGGACAAGTCTGTTGAACCGCAAAGAAACCTTGGCGCATTTGTACTTGGCCGTGGCCATGACAAGTGCCACACGTTTGTGCAGAAGAACCCGCTTTCGCGCCGCTGCCGTCACAAGTATCACACTCTACAAGTGTTGGTACTTCGATTTCTTTAGAAACACCACGAACCGCTTCTTCTAGAGAAAGTTCCATGTTGTAACGTAGATCTGAACCACGTTGTGCACGCTGTTGACCGCCACCACGACGACCGCCGCCGAAGATGTCGCCAAATACGTCACCGAAGATATCGCCGAAGTCACCTTGGCCACCGCCGCCGAAACCACCGCCGCCGCCCATGCCACCTTGTTCAAAGGCTGCATGACCGTATTGGTCGTAAGCTGCTTTCTTTTGAGAATCGGTTAGGATCTCGTACGCTACTTTTACTTCTTTAAACTTATCTGCTGCGGTCTCATCACCCTGGTTACGGTCCGGGTGGAATTTCATCGCTAAGCGTTTGTACGCTTTTTTAATATCGCGCTCTGATGCATCGCGGCTTACGCCTAATACTTCGTAAAAATCACGTTTTGACATGTTCTAGGTCACCAAAATAATTGCTACTACCGAATGATCACTTCAGTAGTCTGTGTATCAATCTAGATAAAAGTTCTGCCGGCTGAAATGCCGAATAAAGCTATTATCTAGATCGACAAGTCTAAATACAAATTTACGGGCGTGAGAGTTACCTCTGACGCCCGCAATAATAAGTCTTTGAGACAAATTTCTAAGCAGATAGCTTGAGTCCTAAGTGGAAGCGCGGAGCCTACGTTAGTAGGTGGACACTTCCGATAACGAAATCAGGCTACTCTGCGACGAAATTATTTTTTGTCTTCTTTAACTTCTTCAAACTCAGCGTCTACAACATCGTCGTCTTGCTTAGGTTGTTCACCAGCGTCAGCACCAGCTTGTTCAGCTTGAGCTTTCTGTTGAGCAATTTCCATTAGCTTTTGAGCTGCTTGCATAAGTTCTTGAACTTTAGCGTCGATAGCTTCTTTATCGTTACCAGACTTAACTTCTTCTAGTGCAGTGATAGCCGCTTCGATTTTAGCTTTCTCGTCTGCAGGTAAAGCTTCACCAGCTTCTTCTACTTGCTTCTTAGTGCCGTGAATCATTTGGTCAGCTTGGTTACGTGCAGTTACTAGCTCTTCGAACTTTTTGTCCGCTTCTTTGTTAGCTTCTGCTTCTTGTACCATTGCTTCGATCTCTTCCTCAGACAGGCCGCCTGATGCTTGGATAGTGATCTTCTGCTCTTTACCTGTTGCTTTATCTTTAGCAGATACGTTCAGGATACCATCAGCATCTAGGTCGAATGTTACTTCGATTTGTGGCATGCCACGTGGTGCTGGTTGGATACCTTCTAGGTTGAACTGACCAAGAGACTTGTTGTAAGTCGCTTGCTTACGCTCACCTTGAAGAACGTGGATAGTTACTGCGTTTTGGTTGTCTTCAGCTGTAGAGAACACTTGATCCGCTTTAGTAGGGATAGTTGTGTTTTTCTCGATAAGCTTAGTCATCACGCCGCCCATCGTTTCGATACCGAAAGATAGAGGAGTAACGTCTAGTAGTAGAACGTCTTTAACGTCACCAGCTAGTACACCACCTTGAACAGCAGCACCCATTGCAACAGCTTCGTCAGGGTTCACGTCTTTACGTGGCTCTTTACCGAAGAATTCAGTTACTTTAGCTTGAACCATAGGCATACGAGTTTGACCACCAACTAGGATAACGTCAGTGATTTCGCCTACAGATAGGTCAGCATCCGCTAGAGCAACTTTTAGTGGCTCAAGAGAACGTTGAACTAGGTCTTCAACTAGAGACTCAAGCTTCGCACGAGTCACTTTGATGTTCATGTGCTTAGGACCAGTCGCATCAGCAGTAACGTAAGGTAGGTTTACGTCAGTTTGAGTAGTAGAAGAAAGCTCGATTTTCGCTTTTTCTGCTGCTTCTTTAACACGCTGCATTGCTAGTGGATCAGCTTTAAGGTCGATACCTTGCTCTTTCTTGAACTCATCTACTAGGTAGTTGATCATGCGGTTATCGAAATCTTCACCACCAAGGTGAGTGTCACCGTTAGTTGAAAGAACTTCGAAAGTCTTCTCGCCTTCTACTTCATCGATTTCGATGATAGAGATATCGAATGTACCACCACCAAGGTCGTATACAGCGATAGTGCGATCACCACCTTGCTTGTCTAGGCCGTAAGCTAGAGCAGCAGCAGTTGGTTCGTTGATGATACGTTTAACATCTAGACCAGCGATACGGCCAGCATCTTTCGTTGCTTGACGTTGAGCATCGTTGAAGTAAGCAGGAACAGTTACTACTGCGCCAGTTACTTCTTCGCCTAGGAAGTCTTCAGCTGTTTTCTTCATTTTCTTAAGAACTTCAGCAGATACTTGAGGAGCAGCCATTTTTTGGCCTTGCGCTTCAACCCATGCATCACCGTTGTCAGCCTTAACAATGTTGAAAGGCATGATTTCGATATCGCGTTGAACTTCTTCATCTTCAAAACGACGACCGATTAGACGCTTAATTGCGTATAGCGTGTTTTGAGGGTTAGTAACTGCTTGACGTTTCGCAGGTTGACCAACTAGCGTCTCGCCGTCAGTGTATGCGATTACCGATGCTGTTGTGCGTTCGCCTTCAGCATTTTCTAGTACGCGTGGTTTGTCGCCGTCTAAAACAGCAACACAAGAGTTAGTAGTACCTAAATCAATACCAATGATTCGACCCATCAGGCTATCTCCGAAATATAATCTATATTAGTTTTTTGCTATACCCACATATGTGGGGGGCGGTAATCAGGGATTCAACCCTAATACACAAAATTTAAGTGCAAATGTAATTTGCTTTCGTATGCACCATAGATAAGGGCTGCAAACTGGTTTTCAAGGGAATAAGTAAAAAAAATCTATTTTTTCCCGTATCTTTTTACATAAAGGTAAAAAGTGACCGATCCCTTGCCAATTAAGGCTCCAATGTTGAGAAACTCTCGCATTTGTCGCCACATTGAAACCTCAACCCTATTCCAGATGCCATAAAAAAAGACCTTCATGTGGAAGGTCTTTTTCAAATAGATATTAATCAGTTAAATATTGTTCAAATGGTGACTGATTCAGCCATATTATTGGTTGAGCACTAACTGGTAGAAGCTCGCTTGAGTGTAATCACCCGCTTCCATACCACGCCATTCACAGGCTGAGCTCGACTTCTTAGTGTTGCATTGATTGTATGCGCCCGCCTTGAAGTACATCCAGTCCTGTCCATAACCAAGGTCGATATCATGCCCCTGATACTTACCCTTGGCCAAATCAACATCATACGTCTTCACAATAGGATCGGCTGAGTTTGGATTCTTAGTAAAGGTTAAGTGCATGATGTTATCTTTGATATTCACATCGTATGAGAACACTTCACCTAGCTTGATGCCATCAGCAGGGTCCGAGCTGCCTTTTTTCAGATTGTATTGACCAAATACATCATGGCGAATGTCTTTACGAAGTTTCTTTCCGTTTTCATCCTTCGCGTTTTTCATCTCTGTCGGCGGGTTTAACTCATAGTTCCACGTTAACGAACCATGCTCATGTTCTGGCAACTTGCGGTAAACAATTTTCAGTGGCTCATTATCCGACCCATGGATTTGACCAATAACCACAGAGAATGCACCGGTTTTCTTATAATTACCGCTGGTGCTCACCTGATCAACAGAAAGTGTTGCCGTCATCTGGCCACCGATAGAGCCAAACTCTTCCGCGTTCTTATGGCTTGAAATCGCGAAGTTGTTGCTCGGCGCAGAGTAGCTATCCGCTAGCATCGCTCTTAGCTCACTACGCGTGTTTTTACTGTTTGGCGTCGTTGGAGCTGTATTCGGAGCCACAAACACCATCGCACCAGATTCAGCATCCGTGTAGAACCATTTAGGGTGAACGTAAGGCGTGTCTACATTCGACAGTTCCTTTTTACCAATCTCCAGCGTTTTACCTTTTCTAGACCCTTCAGTCGTCAGCTCCGGTAAGTTAATTTTCCATTTAGATAAATCGAAGTTTTGTGCTGGTGCTTTTGCAGGGTCAAGATTGAACTGTTGACCAATATCGTGATTAGAAGCAAGAGCGGGAGCGGCTAAAAGGCTGGCAGTCAGTAGGCTAAGGTAAGACAGCTTCATTATTGGGTTTCCTTTATGTCGTCATAATGTAGGTTGTCAGAACAATAAAATAATATTGTATTATTATATGTGATCTATATTAAAGATTGAAAACTGATGGCCAATTCGGCACGAGTAAAAAGAAAAAATGAGACTTAACACCAATCAAAGATCTTTTTAGCTAAGTTATCAGATAGCCCAAAGCACTTATCATCAGAAACAAAAAAGCCCCGCTCTCATTGAGCGGGGCTTCTAATTATCGAATCTTAATTAAGAATTAAGCTTCTGCTTTTTGCAGCTCAGCTTCTTCGTTAGCTTCAACGCCAATTTCGTTTTCAGATTTAGCAACGATAGTGTTCACCGCTGTGTCACCCACTACGTTTGAAGAAGTACAGAACATGTCACAGATACGGTCAACAGCAGCAACAATCGCTAGACCTTCTGGTGGTAAACCTAGTTGATGCAATAGAACACCTACCATCACAACACCGCCACCAGGAACACCACCAGCACCGATAGACAGTAGCAGGATAGTTAGACCAAGAGTGAAGATATCAGCAGTATTGATTGGCTGACCAAACGCGTTTGCTACGAACATAGTTGCGAGTGCAATGTAGATAGATACACCAGACATGTTCATTGTTGCACCCAGTGGTACACCGAAACCTGCTACTGACTTAGATACGTTTAGTTTGTCAGTAAGAGTACGCATTGTTACTGGGATTGTTGCGTTCGAACTTGCTGTAGATAGTGAGAATAGAACTTGCTCACGAGTTGCACGTAGGAACTGCTTTGGAGAAATACCAGTGAATGAACCAACCATCATTGGATAGAAGAAGAAAATCCAGAACACAAGCATTGCAACCACAAGCGCCACATAGCCAGCAACTGACATTAGCGTGTCTGCATCCAGTGTTGCGCCCAGTTGAATCATCAGAGCAAATACACCGTAAGGCGCCAAGCTCATTACTAGGCCGATAAGCTTCATCATGATTTCGTTAGCCATCTTGAATGTCTTGATAGCTGGACCACCACGAGAATCAAGCGCTTGAATAGCAAGACCTGTCAAAATTGCCATGAAGATGATTTGTAGCATGTCGCCGCTTGCGAACGCTTCTACAGGGTTGCTAGGAACGATGTTAACAACAAGAGAGAAGATGTCTGGTGTTTCAGTTGTTGTAAGCGCAATTGTCTCAGAAACCGTACCCGCAAGGTTCGCACCTGCACCTGGTTGGAAAATAAGACCAATCGTTAGCGCTGCTGAAATCGCGATGATGGTGTTAATAATGTAAAGACCAAAGGTTTTACCACCAAGACGACCAAATGAACGAATATCTTTTAGCTCAACAATACCGCAAACAATAGATACGTAAACAAGAGGAACTACAAGCAATTTGATAAGTGATACGAACATACCACCAGCACCTTCGGCAGCGCCAAGTAGATACGTATCAAAAATAGCAATACCGCTGAATAGGTACTGAATAGCAGTACCAATAAGTAGACCGGCGAACAAGCCTACAAAAATTTTACTTGAGAGCGATTTATCCATCGTTCTTCTCCAGTTTGTTGTGTTTGAAATTTGTACTTTTATAGTTATATATGCGACCAAAATCGCTATATGGCAGTGGATTTTACATACAAAGATAACAATTAAAAGTATTTATTTACAAAAACATCACAAATGTGACATCAAAACATTTACTCAATCACAACAAGTTTCATAACACAAAACTCTAAATCGCTGATCTGAATGAAATAAAAAGAACGACATTCTTAATGCGGTTTTGATGCTTATTTACGTGGACTCTCAAGTTATAGGCACAAAAAAAGAGAGGCCTATACCTCTCTTTTTATTTTACGCAAACCAGTGATTTATTTTGTCGCTGCGACTAACTCAGTCAATGCACCAGTCAATCACTTGGCAACGTAATTCGTCATTACTTAGCAACCATAACCATCGCTGGGCGAACCACACGACCGTTTAGTTCGTAGCCTTTTTGCATCACAAACATAACCGTGTTCGATTCGTGATCTGGGCTTTCTTGAATAGACATCGCTTGGTGGAATTCAGGGTTGAACGCTTCACCTTCAGGGTTGATCTCTTTAAGACCAAACTTAGCAACTGTGTCTACGAACGTTTTGTGCGTTAGCTCAACACCTTCATACAGTGGCTTAACCACTTCGTTTTCAGCGTCTGCTGCTTGCATTGCACGCTCTAGGTTGTCGATTACAGGAAGCAGACCTTCAGCAAACTTGTTCAAAGCGAATTTACGCGCTTTATCAATTTCTTGTTCGCTACGGCGACGCATGTTTTCAACTTCAGCTTTCGCGCGAAGAACAGAATCTTGCTGCTCTTTCACTTTAGATTCACTAGAAAGCAGTGCAGCTTCCAGTTGAGCGATTTTTGCTTCCTGCTCATCAGCAGCGTCTTCATTCAGTTCTGCTTCTTCAACTTTCTCAGCTTCAGCGATGATCTGATCTAGCTCTGCTTCGGTTACTTTGTTTTCTTCGTTGCTCATGATATCTCCAGAATTCGTTTTCAATGCAAGTGACAGGCGTGTTTGCACCCCAAATTGATATAAAACACTCGCATAGACGTTCAACTTGCCTTTATTATGGGGATGAAGAATTTTGATTCAAGCCTAATTCGTTTGGAAACGTTATGAAAAAGCCATTTGAAGTCATCGCCATTATCGGTAAACCTCGAGATCAGCAAGCAATTCAGACTCATAGAGAGCTCTATCAGTGGTTAAGTGCTGAGGGTTATCAAGTGTTTGTTGATGACAGACTCGCCACTATTTTAGACGACATCCCAAAAGAACATTTTTCTAGCCTGATTGAATTAGGTAAACGCGCCGATCTCGCCATTGTGGTCGGTGGTGACGGAAACATGCTCGGTGCCGCTAGAATCTTGTCACGTTTCGACATTTCAGTGATTGGTGTTAACCGAGGTAATCTTGGTTTCCTAACCGATCTCAACCCTGAAAACTTCCAGAGCGCGTTGACTGATGTTCTCAAAGGCGAGTTCATGGAAGAAGAGCGCTTCTTACTTGAAACTGAAATTCATCGTCACGGCCAGATAAAAAGCCACAATGCAGCCCTTAATGAGGCTGTACTGCACCCCGGCCAAGTTGCTCACATGATCGAGTTCGAAGTGTATATCGATGACAGCTTCGCCTTCTCACAGCGCTCTGATGGCTTAATCGTCTCAACACCGACAGGTTCTACCGCCTACTCGCTTTCCGGCGGCGGCCCTATCCTGTCATCAAGCCTAAATGCTATCTCACTCGTGCCAATGTTCCCGCACACCCTTTCAAGCCGCCCATTAGTGGTGGATGGCAAGCGTCGTATTAAGCTTATCGTATCGCCTGATAACCGTGGAACTCAGGAAGTGAGCTGTGATGGTCAAATCTCGCTACCGGTTTCTCCTGGTGATGAGATCCACATTTACCAAAGCCCAAATGTGCTCAAACTGATCCACCCTAAAGACTACAACTACTACCACGTTCTACGTAACAAGCTAGGCTGGTCGAGCAAGCTGTTCTAAGTGAAAAGCGAACGATTTTAAAAAGGCTGACGACATTCGTCAGCCTTTTTTATTGCCGATTAAAAGCCCACCGCCTCTATCTTTACGCCAATCCACCACATCGTCATTCCCAAGAGGGAGGAACGACTGAGTTGGGAATCTATAGCGGTTTCAGTGATCTACAGACAAGCTCAATTCTGAGAGCTGTCGCAAAAAATTTTCACCTGTCGACTTTACTGTATAAAGAAACAGTATATACTGAGCTTATATACAGTATTGTTCAGTTATACAGGTAAATAAAAATGCTGGCTCATTTAAGTGTTAATAATTTCGCTATTGTTAAGTCTTTACAGCTAGAACTCTCTAAAGGCATGACAACAATCACCGGGGAAACTGGTGCGGGTAAATCTATCGCTATCGATGCTTTAGGCTTATGCCTTGGAGGAAGATCCGATGCAGGAATGGTTCGACAAGGTGAAGAAAAAACCGAAGTCAGTGCCGCTTTTTTACTTGAGAACAATCTGCATGCTACCCGCTGGTTAGAAGACAACGAATTGCTTGATGGCAGTGAGTGCATCCTGCGCAGAACCATCTCAAAAGAAGGTCGTTCTCGCGCATTCATTAACGGCAGTCCTGTCCCTCTTTCACAGTTGAAATCGCTTGGGCAGCTGTTGATCAACATTCATGGTCAACATGCGCATCATCAGTTGATGAAGAGCGATTACCAAATGGCCATGCTTGATCAATACGCAGGCCACTTGAACCTGTTGAAATCGACACGTAATGCTTACCAAGCCTGGCGACAAGCCGATAACCACTTGAAAGAGTTACGTGAAAATAGCCAGCAAAATCAAGCTCAAAAACAACTTCTTGAATACCAAATCAAAGAGTTAAATGAGCTGTCTATTGGGGAGGAAGAATATGAAGACCTCGAACAAGAGCATAAGCGCCTCTCCAATAGCGGAGAACTGGCCACAACCTGTCAGCAAGCTATCGAGCTTATTTATGAAGGCGAAGAAGTTAATGCGCTTGGTATTCTGCAATCGGCCAATAACTCCCTGATTCAGTTAGCTGAGCTTGATGAAAGATTGGCTGAATTGCCGAGCTTACTGTCTGAAGCCATTATTCAGATTGAAGAGACCAACAACGAGTTAAGAACCTACCTAGACAGCATTGATGTTGATCCCGGTCGTATGGCTTACGTTGAGGAGCGCTTCTCTAAAGTGATGTCGATGTCTCGTAAACACCACGTGTTACCTGAAGAGCTGTATAAGCACCATCAAGACTTACTACAACAAGTTGAAGCGCTTGATTGCTCTGATGAAAAATTGGAAGAATTGGCAAACGAGGTAGAAAACCAATACCAATCGTTCGTTGCTAAATCAGAGAAGCTTCATAAATCCCGAACTCGTTACGCAAAAGAGCTCAACAAGCTGATCACGCAAAGCATGCACGAACTGAGTATGGAAAAAGCGCAGTTTGCCATTGAAGTGAACAACACCAACACACACCCTTCTCCATTGGGTATGGATAACGTGACCTTCATTGTTTCGACCAACCCAGGCCAACCAATGCAGCCGATTGCGAAAGTGGCCTCTGGTGGTGAGTTATCACGAATCTCACTGGCGATTCAGGTAATCACAGCGCAAAAAGTGGATACACCAAGCCTGATTTTCGATGAAGTCGATGTGGGTATCAGTGGACCAACCGCTGCGGTTGTCGGAAAAATGCTACGTAAGCTGGGCGAATCGACACAAGTTATGTGCGTGACTCACTTACCTCAAGTTGCCGGTTGCGGTCACCAACAACTTTTTGTAGCGAAGAACACGAAATCAGGTAAAACCGAGACTCAAATGCACACGCTTGATGAGCAACAACGCGTTTCAGAGCTTGCTCGACTGCTTGGTGGCAGCCAGATTACCGAATCGACGCTTGCCAATGCAAAAGAGTTATTAATCGCAGCATAGGTTACATATTCAGCAACTTTCTGATAATTTACCGAAAATTCTTGGCAATTTTGCAACTTAATTCAAAATTGCCAGTCATAACAAGCTCAAAGCGCAAGGAGCTTTTTACTTCTTGCTGGAGCTTGTTTATTATCAGGCAGTATTTTAGCGAAGAAAGATCTCAAACTATGCGAATTAAAAAGTGGTTAGTTGCAGTTCCACTTGCACTAACAATGTTGACCGGTTGCTCTCTATTAGAGAAGTTGGTTTATCGAATTGACATCAATCAGGGTAACTATGTTGAACAGGAAGCTGTCGATCAGCTCAAGTTTGGCATGACAAAAACACAAGTTCGTTACGTTATGGGCTCACCTATGCTTATCGAAAATGGCTACCCAGATACGTGGTACTACATTTACCACCACACAAAAGGCCATGAAGACTCGATTCAAAAAAATCTTGTTGTTAACTTTGATGCAACGGGCACCTTAGTGACGATCAATGGTGATTTTGAAGCCAGTGATGAATTCTTCGAAAGCCTTCGCTAGCTTTCAACTAACAAAGCTTTCCAGTCAAAAGCAAGAATCGCAAAAGCCTGCTCATATTGAACTGACCCCCAATAGTTGGACACCAATTATTGGGGGTCTTTTTATGTCCAAA
>NZ_JBFSUL010000016.1:0-90819 GCF_041467395.1 Vibrio sp. 10N.247.310.98
AACGGTATGCTAAGAACAAAAATGCCGTTCACTCTTAAGTGAACGGCATTAGCCCTAGAGCGCTCTTTTTTGATCTGCTGATTTACTTATTTATCTATTTATTGGCGGTTCGTTTACCCAACCAGTAACCGATGCCTAACGGTGCAAAGAACACTACTAAGATAAACAGGATGAAGTAGATAATCACACCTTTGATTAACTCCATTAGCTTATCAATCGCCAGTACCACCACCTCTTGAGAGACGCGATCAAGGTCTTGCGTGAACAGTTCTCTTTCTGAAGTCACAATGCCGGCAATCTCGATGCGCTCTTTCGCAATCATCTCTACAAGTGCTTCTCTCTCACGTGTCACCATTTTTTCTAAAGCCACACGTTCATCGCTCAACATCGCCAGTTTTTGGTCTGTTTTGTCACTAAGATCATTGAGCAATGGCTGCATTTCTGTCGACATAATAGAGGCTAGCGTTTGCATGTATTCTGGGTTGTTCTCAATAAAGTCTTGCATGCTTGCTGATGTTTGACGAAGGCTTTCTAGCGTCATCGATAGGTCTTCACCCGTTAGCGAGCTATTCAATGCAACCAACTCAGCTTTCCACGTCATCAGTTTCGGTGTCTGGTCAGCCATTAAGCTTAAGCGGTCTGATGCATCGCTCATTGCTTCTGGCATGGTGCCTAAACTCTGGACGATTTGCGACTCGTCTTTACCAAGGTAACTTAGCCATTCACGGTAAGCAGGCGTGCTTCTGAATGTGAGATCTTTAAATGGGTGGCTAGCGGCAAACTGAGCAACGAACGCTTTGCTTTTTTTGAAATCACTGGAGTTCAATACACCCTTTGCCAATTTCTCTGCTTCTTGGTCAAGAAAACGAGCAGCCTCTACCGCATCATCCGTCGCGAATAGGTCCGCGCCATCGCCTTGGCTATAAAACTGATTCATTTGGGCAGTGAAAACCCACGAGTCAATTAACGCAGACATTGGGGAAGTTTGGTAAGCCGCTTGTTGTAATCCCTGCTCTGCATGGATCTTCCAAAGCAACACATAAGATTGATGTAAAGTGTCATCAGCAGGATAAAATTGCGCGATTAAATCAGCCGAGTCTTCTACTCGTGTAAAAAACATCTTGGCGTATTCACGCGTCATGAGCCGAGCATTTAACTCTTGTTGAGTGAGAGGCGTCGTTTGACTATCTAACTTAACTTCTAAGAGAGAACAACCACTTAGCACAATGCTAAGCACCAACACCATCCAACTTCGACTCGAAACTCGTAACATATAAACCTCTGACAAAGACTAAGGGCGCTGATTGTATGAGCGCTTCGTCAGAGTATTGTCAAAAATCCTGTAAAAGTTAACGCTGACTGTCTAAATATTCATGAGCAGAATCCACAGAGGCTTTTATAGCCTGCTCTAGTTCAGCTAAATCATGTTCACTGATCGCTCTGGACTGCTTCATTGTCATTTCAATGGTTGCGGCAATGATGGCTAACCGAGACGCTTTAATACTGCCAGCCACGCCTTTTAAGCTATGTACAATGCGAGCCGCGGAGGTTTCATCTTTGGTCAACAAAGACTTAAACTTCTCGTAGTCACCTGCGTGGTCTTGTACAAACACACCAAGCAAGAGTTCGACAGACTCAGCATCACCATCGAGCGTTTCTAACATGTCTTCGATATCAATCGCAGGCTTTGAATCTGTGACACTGGCAACGTGTTTCTCTACTACTGGCGCCTGTTCAGGGACTTGCTGAATAGAGTATTGCGGTACAACGGGTTGGCTTGTAACGTTAACGCTCTGCGGAGGTTGAGAGTCGGAAGACTGGCGCGTTGGCCTGTTCTCGGATACATAAGCGTCACTATCTGCTTGTTTCACTGCTGAGGAAACAACATCGCTATAAGAAGCGTCTTCCTTACTTGAATTAATTTCTAGTTCAGAGCTGAGTTCTTGGTCTGCTTCTTTCATCGTTTTTGTGGACCTAACGCCCCAAAACACTATCCCGCTCATCGCCACCAAGCTTAAGCCTAGCATCACCAACAATAGGTTGAATTGACGATCATGGAACTCAGCTTCGAGTTTTATGATCTGTTCATTTACTGAGTTTTTCTTAATCTTATCAACCAAATAGTTAAGCTGAGCGTAATCACTCAACAATGCTGACGCATCAGCCAGTAGTTGTTGGAGTGCATCTTGTTCTTCGTTTTCTAAGGAATAAGATTTTTCTAGAATGGAATCAAAGGCGCGATAAGTCGCTGACGAACTTTGATTTTCAGAATACATGGCTTCAAATACCACAACACCGAATTCGTTGAGGAGCGGTTTTAGCTGAGGGGAAAGCTCTTTATCAGCACGCAAGATCTTAATGTTATCAACGATGTCTTGAACTTGGCTTTCTATTGGAATGAACTCATCGAACTTTTCTAGGAACTGATCAGCTACGTACAACAGTTGGTTGACATCAGGACGAAACAAGGCGTGTTGGAAATCAGATTCAATCTGCAGTCGGATCGAATAAACCAACTGAGCATCGAGTGCGAGATCATTGATACGAGAGACTCGAAGCGGTTCTGAGAAATAAAGCGATTGCCTCAATTCGTTGACTCGAATACCGAGCTCTTCGATTTGAGCTAGAGAATTGGTGTAGGAACGGCTTAGATTAAGAAGAGCCAATGAAGGAAGTAACCACAGAGCCAAGAGCACAACCAAAAAGGTGGCTGGTTTTTTAAAGCGTTTGGGCTTTGCTACTGATTGTTCCATCTATATTCCTTGTGCGTGTTAACTTGAAGCCATGACCGTAGCTAAAAGATTAAGCACAAAATAAGCGACAACGTCCTGCTGCCGCTTTTATCCGTTAACTTCGGACTATGACTTATTGCGAGTCAGTTGGTCACGTAAGTTCGGTGGAGTGCCTTTAATCGTTAGCGTGTCTGTCTCCGGATCGTAAAAGATACGTTCGCCTAGAAGCAGACTATCAAAACTAACATTCAAACCGCCACCAGCACCAACAAATTTTGTTAGTTTACGCATAGTTGCGCGATCGGCTGGGAAGCTGTCTTCTAACTCGTAGCCTTGCTCACTAGTATAGTCAAAGAAGCTTGTGCCATCTGTGCTTGCTGGCAACTCACCAGAAAGTTCACGAACTTGTACTTCATCGCCCGCTTTAAGCTGCTCGTTACAGTAATCCGCAACCTGCTTTTTGTAGCTGATCGCTTCTTCTTTCTCTAATTTAGAGTCAGAAACGAAGTCTTCTACCGCTTGCATCAGTACTTGGTTCTGCTGTTTCGCATCCAAACCGACTTCAGCTTGTAAGAAATCTAAGAAGAAATCCGCGACTTTACGGCCAACACGTCCTTTAATATAAGTTAAGTAACGGTTTGACTCTTTATCAGTCTCATAAGTAGAAAGGTCTAGGCGAGCCGCGATATCCATTTTTGAGATATCAAGGTAGTCAGTCGCACTAATATCAAGCCCTTCAGTTACCTTTAGGCTTTGGTTTGAAGGCAATAAACCAATGAAAAGGTAATCTGTTGCAAGTGACTGATATTCAGCCATTACCAAGATACCTTCGTCAGCGAATGGGTACTTTGATAGTTCGTCTTTTAGACGTTGCGCACTCTTTTGAGAAAAATCGTAAAAGTTTGTCTCACCAGCACGAAGTTGATGCAACCACTGCTGGAATTCGCTGTCAGATTTGAAAGAACCAAACCCTTTGCCTGCTTTTGAATTAAAAACACGGTGAAGTTCAGCAACTAGGCTTTCAGATGAAGCATCGTTTTCTAGAGATTCAGCACGATAGTTAACAATCAGCTCATCCTGATCGTTCTTGCTCAGCTGGTGTAAAATTACGTTGGAAAGGTGAAGGCTCATAGTGAAAATATTACCGTTCAGGTTTCAGTTGTCGTGCATAGTAGGTTATCATAAGCCGCTTTTACTATCATTATTAGAGTCCTTATGCCGATTATATCTAAATACACAGATGATCAAGTTGAAAAAATCCTAGCTGAAGTAGGTGCTGTACTAACTAAGCACAAAGCTTCGCCAGAACTTTCACTGATGATCGCTGGAAATATCGCAACCAATGTCTTAAATCAGAATGTTGCTGCTTCACAACGCAAAGGAATTGCTGAAAAATTTGCCGAGGCTTTAATTTCTTCTCTTGAAGATAAAAAGTCTCACTAAATTTGATTGACGGATAAAAGAATTATAAATGGTAGACAGCGCAAACTCATATAGCGATCGTGTATCTCGACTGGTTGGTTGGGGTCACTGGTTTGCATTTTTCAACATCATTGCTGCGATGTTGATTGGTACTCGTTATATTACTCAATCTGCTTGGCCAGAAACCTTGCTAGGCCAATTCTATTTGGCTGCATCGTGGGTTGGTCATTTTGGCTTTTTAGTGTTCGCGCTCTATCTATTAGTGCTGTTCCCGCTCACTTTTATTCTTCCGTCGAGGAAGTTATTACGTTTGGTTGCCGTTATCTTCGCGACCATAGGTTTAACTGTCCTACTGATTGATACCCAAACGTATCAAAATATAAACCTCCACCTGACGCCTGTCGTGTGGGAGGTTTTATTCAGTGGAGAGGAATCTGCATTCACGTCTGATTTGCAGCACCTCTTCATTGTTATGCCGCTTATCTTCTTGCTGCAACTCGGTCTATCTGAGTGGGTTTGGCGTAAGCAGCGTAAACTGTCTCATAAACACATTGGACGTCCGATTACTGCCGTCTTCTTCTTGTGTTTCATCAGCAGCCACTTGACCTACATGTGGGCTGATGCGTACTTCTATAACCCAATTACTAGCCAGAAAGCGAACTTCCCACTGTCTTACCCAATGACAGCGAAAAGCTTTATGGAAAAACATGGCCTATTAGACCGTGAAGAGTACCTTGAGCGTTTAGAAGCGAACAAAGAGAATGTAAACCTAGTTAGCTACCCGCTAGAAAAAATTCAATACAACCGCCGCAGTGATGATCTTAATATCCTGATGGTGAGTGTGAACAACCTTCGCTCTGACGCTCTTAATGCGACAGCGATGCCAAACAGCTATGCCTACGCACAACAGTCGATCAACTTCACCAACCACTACAGTTCAAGTAACGATATGTTTGGTATTTTTGGCTTGTTCTACGGCCTACCGAGCAGCTACGCAAGCAGCATTGAAGCTCAGGGGTCAAGCGCAGTATTGCTCGATGTTTTAGAGAATCACGATTACAAGTTCGCTGCTTTCAGTGGCGACAACTTTAGTGATGCACTGTACTCGGATATCATCTTCCGAGGCCGTGATGTGATGCCAGAGCAAGCAACTTATGATGACCAGAGTGCCATAAAAGCTTGGTCTAACTGGATTCAATCACCGCAAGCTAAACGCCCTTGGTTTAACTTTATTGAATTAACCACACTGGATAACTTCGCCAGCTACGATTCAAGTTCAGAGTCGGACTCTACGCTAACGACAGCAGAGCGTTTTGCAGCAGACTATCAAAAGTCGGCGACAGCGGCCGATGCTCAGCTAGCAACTATCTACGCTGAACTGGAACGCTTAGAGCTTGCCGATAACACGGTGGTTATCATTACCTCTAACCACGGTACTGAGTTTAACGAAACCAAAACCAACAGCTGGGGTGCAAACTCCAACTACAGTCGTTATCAGTTACAAGTACCACTGTTTATCAGCTGGCCTGGCAAGTCTGCTTCTGAATACACCCACCGTTCTAGTCATCTAGACGTGTCAGTAACACTGATGCAAGAGCTATTGGGTGTATCTTCGAACCCAACAGATTTCAGTAGTGGTCGCAGCCTGTTTAATGAACGTAACAGAAAGTGGATTCTCGCGGGCGACTCTCGTGAACTTGCTCTTGTTACTGACCAGCAAACAACGGTGTTGGATAAATTTGGTAACTACAAATTGTACGACCAAAATTACAAGCGCCTGAAAAACGTAAGCCCTCGCTTACCTGTGTTGATGCAAGGCCTGACAGAGCTACAGCGTTTCTACACAAAAAATGACTAAATAATCAGCAAACAGCAAAGGGAAGCCAATGGCTTCCCTTTTTATTGCCGTGAATGATTAGAAAACAAGCAACAAAACAAAATTATGAAAATTAAGGGTTTACAAGATCCTCCACCCCTTATATTATTCACGCCACTGGAGGGATGGCTGAGTGGTCGAAAGCACCGGTCTTGAAAACCGGCAACCGTTAATAGCGGTTCTAGGGTTCAAATCCCTATCCCTCCACCACTTTAAAGAAAGCCGCTGAGAAATCAGCGGCTTTTTTGCATCTGAAGCTTTTTAAAATATAAAGCTCATCTAACAAAACTCTCTACAGTCCCAGTTTCAAACCCATTCACTTTATACCTAGTTTTAAATTCCGATCTCACCGTTCTAAACTAAAAGTTCATGCGCCTAAGCCACTCCCCTCATAACTTTACCTGCAAGCCAATTAGATACTTTTTTTTAATAGCACAGAAACACTTCACGTATAACAAAAGTTGGGAATACTTGGCTTATTGAATATTAGATTTTGTCGGCTTCTTAATAAACCGAACAATAAATAATCATTCAGAACAAAAACACCAAAAAGCGTTCATAAAAAAAGCAGTCAGTTAATAAGGGTATTTACAAGCGAAAGCCACCCTTATATTATACGCGCCATTGGAGGGATGGCTGAGTGGTCGAAAGCACCGGTCTTGAAAACCGGCAACCGTTAATAGCGGTTCTAGGGTTCAAATCCCTATCCCTCCACCACATTAAAGAAAGCCGCTGAGAAATCAGCGGCTTTTTTGTATCTGGCGTTTGCGTAAAGAACTTACGTATTTTCCACTACGCCACCTTTCGGCTCACTTCAAAACGCCCAATCAATTGGTCTAAACGGCTCAATGCATTGCCCATCAAGGACACTCGACGTGCGAGTTGCTTAGTAGACAGTTGTAAGTCAGATATTGAACGTTGGGCTTTATCTGCCGTTTGTCCATTTTTCTGACTGTTTTCATCTAAGTTAGACATCGTGGTAAAGAGGTCACTCACCGCTGATTGAATTTGCTCACTGCGAGCATTTGAGTCGACTGTTAAGTTTCCTTTACTCACATTCTCGACACCTCGCTCCATGGACTCAACAGCACTGCGAGACTTACTATGCAGCTCTTTCATTAGGTCACTAATATGGTTAGCAGCTTGTGAAGTTCGGTCAGCCAGAGTTCTTACTTCAGAAGCGACGACAGAGAACCCTCTCCCGTGTTCACCTGCTCTTGCCGACTCAATGGCGGCATTCAAGGCCAAAAGGTTAGTCTGCGCGGTAATGTCAGTAATGATATCTATAATGTCAGACACCTTAGTCATTTCATTATTCACCTCATTCACGCTATGCGCCGAGCTTTCTACGATATTGCGAACAATCTCCATGCCTTCGACGGACTGATTGTATTCCTTCTCCGCACTCAGAACGGCTTGTTTCATCACCGTGTCCATTTGCGTTGCTGAGACACTCGCATGAGTAATTTCGCTCTGTTGATACTGACTCAACTGAAGCATATTGCTTAACGCTTGTGATGCATCATCACTGGTTTGCTTCATCACGACACTGCGACGAAACATCGATTCCGAAACCTCTCTAACTTCGTGACTCGCATGGATCAACTCACTCACCGTGTTATCTAAATTGTCGATAAAACTATTAGTCCAACGCCCTAGGTTGCCAAGTTCATTATGACTGAATGTTGTGGGATCAAGCCTCCGACTTAAGTTGCCATCACCTTCGGCTAAGGTCTGCATTACCCCGGTCATTTCGTGAATCTTCTTCGCTAGTGGTTTGGCGCTAACTAAACGGAATAAGCCCAATGAGATCAACGCGCAAGCGAACATAATGCCACTCTGCATAAAAGGTGTGAGTGTATAAAGGTTGGCAAACAGTAATGGAATAAATAGAGGCAGTAGCATGCAGCTGATGAAGTGTTTAGATAAGGTATAACTTAGGCTTCGGTCTCTGTAGACCTCTTCTAAATCGGACTCACACATCATGCCAAAGGTATCTGGTGAACCATCCAATTGAAAGGTGATACCTTTACCAATAACCGGTATGTGGCGATAGTCGGAATACCCCGGATAACCTATAAACAGGTTACTGCCATTTTTAATGGTTTCTCTTACGCCTGGGTGAAGCTGATTAGTGGCTGGGTCTGTAAAGCGAATCTCAAATTCGGTGTGGTGCTGGATCTTAACCGTTCCCCAATCAGTATGAATCCCTTGCTTTAAGTTCTCGCCGTGTGAAAAGGTATTATCTTCAAAGCGAGAACGAGAGAGCGCAACACCCGGCTGAGTATGAGGATCATGAATGGAGTCGACCATAAAGATATAGTTATCACCCGACTCGCTATAAATATGCCCCGCTTCTCTTTGAATAATGTCACCAATAACATCATTTGGAACACGACCACATAGGAATTGCGGCGCCCCTTCATCCCGAGAAAAGGGGACATAAAACATCAGCGTTACTTGGTCATGAAACGATGAACTCGAAGCCCCTACGTTCAACGTGCGCTGATCCATATACGGCCCATGCAGATAACGCTTTGAAGCCCCTTCAACTAAAGCCTTCTTGTCTCCAAGGTTAACCCCTACATGCTCATGATAACTCGATGCTTGTGCTATCCCCTTAGCATCGACGATCGCCAACTCAGAAAAATCCGTACTGCGTTTAAGAAGGCTAGATAACGTCCCCTGTGCTTGCTCTTCCGTTCGACTTGCCAAATAAACAGCAGAGTCTTCTAAAAAGTCCCATTGATTCTTGACCCAGTTATGCAGAAGTTGAACTCGCGTGTGAGCAATACTTTCAAAAGCTTGTTCAAGCTCCTCCGTCCTACTTCGATTGAGGAAACAAGCTCTGCGCATAGCCAGTTTTCCTGTTGCGCCAAACCAATTAAGCCAACTACGTTCCTTGTCCGTCAGGTTCATTTTTATCCCTTGTGTTTTTATAGACACATGGGTAAAGCAATTTACAGACCACAATTAATCACACAAATACGTAACTAATTAATAAAAAAGCACTTTATATGAATCACAATGGTGCAACCGTGTCTTTTATGGTGCAAGATACGCTTATTTCACACCATCATTTCAATGAGCTATCAGGCGCTAATTTGAGAGGTTAACCGTAAACATGATAAGCCGCTTTTAACAGCTGCATGTGAATCGGCACCAAATCTTGATGTTGAGTTCGATATCCGCCACCGACTACGCAGGCCATCGGAACAGACTCTGATTTCGCTAATTCAATCATGAAACAGTCGCGCTCAAATATCCCTTGTGTCGAGACATTCAAATAACCCAATTCATCGTCTTGATGGATATCGATCCCCGCATCATAAATAATCAGATCAGGTTGATGGTGAGCAATCGCTAACTTAGTGACTTGTTCAAAACAACGTAGGAACTCTTCATCTTCTGTTTCACGACTTAATGGCACATCTAAATCGGATAGCGGCTTTCGTGCAGGGAAGTTTTTATCGCAGTGGAACGACAGAGTAATGATGTCGTCGTTGTCTTGGCAAAGAGTTGCTGTGCCATCACCATGATGAACGTCGCTATCAACGATCAGCACTTTATCGATATGTTCAAAGGTCAGCGCGTGTTTTGCCGCTAAAACCAAATCGTTCAACAAACAAAAGCCACTTCCAAAATCATGATGCGCATGATGATAACCACCACTCAAATGAATCGCTAAACCAGTCTCTATTGCCATTTCAGCGGCCAAGCAGGTTCCACCACTTGAGTAGAGTGTTCTTTCGATAAGTTGCTCGCTCCACGGGAAACCGATACGTCTCATCTTTGCTGCAGGTAACTTACCAGACACGAGCAAATCAACATATTCGCTATCATGTACCTGTTTTACTTGCTCAACCGAAACCGGCGTTGGTTGGCACACTTCAAACTTGCACTTCCATCGAGGTTCGCTATTCATCAGCGCCTCAACAGCACTATGCAACAACTGATATTTGTTGATTGGGTAGCGATGACCTTCTGGTAAAGGTAACTGTGAATAGATTGGGTGGTAAATTAAAGGAATCATAATCAGGCTAATTGCGTATCTTTCTCAAAATCATAACAGCCTCAAACTTGGCGACAACCTTAATTAATGATAATGGTTATCATTGTTATTAATTATAAAGTAGAGACCATAATGAAAAACGTAATACTCATCTTTGGGGTGATCTGCGGCTCAGCGGCAGCAGTAATGATTTTTGTAGGAATGCTAATGGCCAGTTGGTGGAGCGTTGATTTTCTCGTGTTAAGCCATCAAACTTAACTAATTGAACTTAAAAGGAATCACCATGAGCGTTATTTTTATTACTGGAGCGAACCGCGGCATTGGCTTAAGCCTGACTCGACAATACTTGGAAAGTAATCACAAGGTGTACGCGACTTATCGTGATGACAATTCAGCAAAAGAACTGCTCTCACTCGCAGACCACAACACCAACCTTACCTGTATTCAATTAGAGATAACCGATTACCAAGCAGTAAGCCAACTCCCTTCGCAAATAGAGTCGATTGATATCTTGATCAACAACGCTGGCTACTATGGCCCTAAAGGCTACGGGCTGGGTAATACCGATGTTGAAGAGTGGCGTCGTGTATTCGAAGTCAACACCATCGCTCCACTAAAGCTTGTCGAAACGCTATTGCCTCTACTAGAAGGCAGCGATATCAAAAAGGTCGCTTGTTTATCCTCTAGAGTCGGCAGTATGTCAGAGAACACCTCAGGCGGCGGTTACATCTATCGCTCCTCTAAAGCCGCTCTAAACTCCGTGGTGAAGAGCCTAAGCAACGACTTAACCGATGATGGCTTTACGGTGTTAGCACTGCATCCAGGTTGGGTGCAGACTGAAATGGGTGGCCCTAATGCTCTGATCGACACCGACACTTCAGCTTCCGGCCTGATTGAAGTCATCGAGTCAGCGAATACCGAAGTGAGTGGTCACTTCTTCAATTTCGATGGCAGCGAAATTGACTGGTAATCCACAGATGAATGCAGGGCATCTCTCAAACCTAGTTAAGCACTCAACGCTGTTTTGTCTAACAGTGATGCTAGCTGGCTGTTTCAGTGATGGCCCCAGCGACTTGTTCGACGACTATCAAACAAAGATAGCCAGAGTACAAGATGCTGACGAGATAATAGAGGAATGGGAATTTGAAAGCCTACCGAGAAAACGAGAACTGCTGCTTGACGTGCCCTCACTCTCTATCGGCCTCATCGACAGCTACCAGCTTCGTCAGTGTGGATTGTTCAATCTGATTGCAGAAAGAAATTCGGTTCTGGGCAAGGTCGCGGATGAGTTTCGTAATTACGATTATCAAGTCGCGCTACTTGAAGGCGTGGGCAAGTGTTTATCCAGTAATGAATTAGACCCAGAGATCGTAGAATTACTAAGACAAATTGAGCAACAGAAACTCGCACAGTTTCCACTGCATCAATGGAATCTCATCTATGCCAGCGATGCTATGCAGTCACAAATGCGGGGTAGTCAGTGGTTACGCGCTGATATAGGCGATCAGGTACGACAAACCAGTGATGCGTTAGAACACATCAATCAAGCGTTAAACACATCGCTCGTTTCCGGCAAAACCACTGAGGTTCAAGAAGTATTAGAGAAGAGTTCGACCCTTGGGGATTTATACTACTCGCTCGCTCGGGCGTCAGTTGAGCTTGATACCATCACCAAACAGCTGACAACTTTTGATGACAAGATCATCTGTGGTAAACAACGAGACACCACTAAGTTCCGCTATCTCAACAATGTGTTCGAGCAACAATACATAGGTAAGGTTCAGCCTTACATGGCGCAACTGGATGGCTACTATCAGCACATAGCCCCGCAACTAGGAATGTTTGACGCGCAACCTGAACTGCACAGTTATTACTTTCCCATCCAAGATGCACATCAAGCCTTTCGATCATCCACTCGTCGCCATGTTGACTATTGGCAGCAACTGTTTAAACGTTGTGGCCGTAAAGTCGGTCGCTAATCCTAACCTCAATAAGTCTTAGCTTTTAGTGCTCTTTTTAGCGGAAGTACCTTTCTTAGCATACGTACCTGTCTTGGCGTAAGACTTCTTCGCCCCACCGCCTTTACGGCGTTTGAAGGCAGGTCTCTCGACTTTAGGAAGGTGGCGGAGTGATTCAGGAACTTCTCCCGTTTTTACTTTACCCATTAAACCATCAATCTTGCTTTCTAACGCTTGCATGAAAGGCTGATACGCTTGATTTCGTTCTGCCATGCCTTGCAGCTGGTGCTCCCAATGTGCCGTCATGTCTGGGAAGGTAGAATCCTCAGGTAAGGCATGAATCAAGCCTCTGCCCGCAGGGCTACTGTGAATACTCTTACCTTGGCGCGTTAGCAGCTGCCTTTTGAATAGAGTATCTAGAATACCCGCACGGGTTGCTTCTGTGCCAAGGCCATCGGTTTCTTTCAAAATGGCTTTGAGATCTTTGTTCGCAACAAAACGCGCGATACCTGTCATCGCTTGAAGCAATGTCGCTTCCGTGAAGTGTTTTGGTGGCTCAGTTTTCTTATCACCAATCACGCCTTCACGGCACGTCAACACCGTACCTTTATCCAATGGAGGAACCGTATCCGTGCCATCCCCTTTTTCTTCGGTATCCGTTTTACCCATCAACACCTTCCAACCCGGGTTGATAAGCTGACGCCCTTTTGCGATGAACACGCCACCAGCGATATCAAAGACCAGCTTAGCATCAGCAAAAACCGCAGGTGGGTAAAACTGCATTAGATACTGACGAGCGATTTGCTGATAGATTTTCATCTCGTTGGCAGACAGGCCGTTCACCGATGACTTCTTCGGAGTAGGAATAATCGCGTGGTGAGCATCGACCTTACTGTCGTTCCATGCTTTTGATTTAAGAGAAAGGTCCGCACCTTGAGCGCCACTTTGCAGCTCTTTCGCATTGTTAGCGATAGCATCAACGATCGATTCTCGCTGCGAGTAGTGCTCTTTAGGTAGATAGCGGCTATCAGAACGTGGGTAAGTGATGAGTTTGTGTTTCTCGTACAATGACTGACACGTATCTAACACCTGTTGAGCACTCATACCAAAACGCTTAGACGCATCAATCTGCAAGGCTGACAGCGAGTAAGGCAGTGGCGCAGCTTGTTTACTTTGCTTTTGCTCTGATTCCGTCACCGTCGCGGGTTGATTCGCAATTCGGTTAGCCACATTCTCAACCAGCTTTCGATTGAGCACGCGCCCTTCTTCATCTTGCCATGGTTTACATGCTTCGCTTGGCTTCCAACGCGCACGAATATCAAAGCTCTGGCCGTGATTTTGATAAGGGATCAAAGCGTGCAAAGTGAAGTAATCTTTCGGAATAAAGTTTTCGATCTCTTCATCGCGCCTTACCACCAAACCAAGTACAGGCGTTTGTACTCGCCCGACCGACAACACACCTTGGTAGCCAGCCTTTTGACCGAGTAAGGTATAAGCACGAGTCATGTTCATGCCATACAGCCAATCGGCTCTAGAGCGCGCTAATGCGGAAATAGAAAGCGGAATAAAGTCACGGTTGCTGCGCATTTGAGAAAGTGCACGTTTTACGGCAGGTAAGTTCAAGTCGCTGATCAGTAGCCTGTCCATCGACTCTTTCTTAGCCTTAGAGACTTTGCAGTAATCAATCACTTCATCAACCAGCAACTGCCCTTCTCTATCCGGGTCTCCGGCGTGAACAATTTGAGTGGCGTCCTTCAATAGCTTTCGGATCACCGTGAGCTGTTTGCTTGAAGTCTTACGCGGTCTTAGCTGCCATTGCTCCGGCACGATAGGAAGATCGGCTAAATTCCACTTCTTATAACGGTCGTCATAAGCATCCGGCTCAACCTGCTCCAATAAGTGTCCAATACACCAAGTCACCACATCCCCATTGCCACATTTGATAAACCCTTGGTCTTTCTTTTGTGGATTAGGTAGTGCAGCGGCGATCGCGCGGCCGAGGCTTGGTTTTTCAGCAATAATAAGGCGAGACATGTTTTTCCAGATGCTACAAACAATTAGAGCCACATTATCTAATGTGGCTCTAATAAATCAAGAAAAACTGGTTGTTTATACAGTTAGCATTCCACTATTCAAGCTTCAGCTTTCTTTATAAAAACTCAACGAACTTAGAGAAGTCGCGCTCTGGCACTTTCATTGGTGTACAGCCTGGAGTGCCTAGGTATAGGAAGCCAACAATTTCATCGTCGCCTTCTAGGCCAAATGCTTGGTGTACTTCTGGGTGGAACATCCATTTACCTGAGCGCCAAAAGCCTTGGAAACCTTGTGCGACTGCGGCCATTTGCATCGCCTGTGCAGCACAACCCGCAGACAGATGTTGTTCGATAGCAGGCACTTTCTCGTGCTCAGTTACTTTGGCAATCACAGTAATCACCATCGGAGCTCGGAACGGCGCTTTTTTTACTTTCTCGATAACCGCTTCTTCGCTGTCATCCGCTTCAGCGGCGCGCACCAAGATGTCTGAAAGCTTTTGTAGGCCTGAACCTTGCGCGATAACAAAGCGCCATGGTGTTAGTGCACCGTGGTCTGGAGCACGCAGCCCTGCTTTGATGATGTTTTCTAACGCCACACCTTCAGGTGCCGGATCAGAGAGTTTTGCGATTGAGCGTCTGTTGAGCAATAGATCCAAAGCATCCATTTGAAGTCCTTACTATTTCTTTATTATTTGTATACTTGAACTTTAGCACAGAATACAAACGATAATAAATCTCAACCGCTGTCCATTTAGGCTAGATTAGAAACAATAAAGGCTCCTAAATCTATGACTTAGGAGCCTTGTTCAAAATCTAACTCAGCAAATTAAGTAACAATATCTACTGATAAGATTACAGTTTGATAGCTGATTCTATAACTTAATCGCTAGCTCAACACCTTGACGAATTGCGCGTACTGCATCCAATTCACCCGCGTAATCGGCGCCGCCTATCACATGCAGTTTGCCACCAAACTCTTGCCACATGTCTTCGAATGGACGAACTGACACCTGACCTGCACATACGATAACCGAGTCAGCATCCAGCACCTGCTCTTTCTTACCAACGCTGATATGCAGACCTTGGTCATCAATCTTGTTGTAGCTCACGCCACCCAGTAGATTAACACCGCGTTTTTCTAGTGTGCGTTTGTGAATCCAGCCTGTAGTTTTGCCCGGACCTTTACCAACACGACCCGCTTTACGCTGCATCACCCACACCGTTTTATCGCTGAATGAATCAGGGTAAGGGTAAAGTCCGCCTGGGTGTTCCATGTTCTTATCGATGCCCCACTCATGCAGCCAATCGTCTAGGCTGTGTGAAGTCGGTTCTGTCAGCATGGTTGCCACATCGACACCAATACCACCAGCACCAACAATCGCGACCTTTTCGCCTACTGGTGTCTTTTCGCGAATCAAGGTTTGGTAATCGACCACGTTTTCTTGGTCAATGCCCTCAATATCGAGCTTTCTTGGCTCTACGCCAGCCGCCATCACGACTTCATCGTACTTCAACAACATCTCAAACGTTGCCTCAGTATCCAGTTTCAGGTTCACGCCTGATGCGTCGATTTGGTTAGCAAAGTAGCGAATCGTTTCTCTGAATTCTTCTTTACCCGGAATCTGCATTGCCAATCTAAACTGACCGCCGATACGGTCATTTTTCTCAATCAAGTCAACCTTATGCCCACGCTGAGCTAAAGTCGTTGCACAGGCTAAACCGGCTGGGCCTGCGCCGACAACCGCAATGGTCTTAGTCGCTTGCGCTGGCTGAACAACAATTTCAGTCTCGTAACAAGCGCGTGGGTTCACCAAACAGCTCGCACGTTTACCTTTAAACACGTTATCAAGGCAAGCTTGGTTACAACCGATACAGGTATTGATGAACTGAGCTTGGTCTTGAGCTGCTTTATTAACAAAATCCGGGTCTGCCAAGAATGGACGCGCCATAGACACCATATCAGCCTGCCCAGAGCTAAGAATACGTTCGGCCTCTTCTGGCGTATTAATTCGGTTACATGTCACCACTGGGATCGACACGTATGGTTTCACTTTTTCCGTCACCCAAGAGAATGCACCACGTGGTACTTGTGTCGCGATAGTCGGAACACGCGCTTCATGCCAACCGATGCCGGTATTGATAATAGTCACGCCTGCTTCTTCCAGCTTTTGAGCCAATAGAACAACATCTTCAAAGGTGCTGCCTTGCTCAACCAAATCCAGCATCGACAGTCGGAAAATAATAATGAAGTCGTCACCCACTGCTTCGCGAATCGATTTAACAATCTCCAGCGGGAAACGCATGCGCTTCTCATAAGAACCGCCCCATTCGTCGTAACGCATATTGGTACGTTTACAGATGAATTGGTTAATCAAGTAACCTTCAGATCCCATAATCTCAATGCCGTCGTAACCCGCGACTTGGGCGAGTTCGGCACTGTTGGCAAAGGCACCAATGGTCTTTTTGATCTGACGAGGGCTCATCTCACTCGGTGCGAACTTAGCGATTGGCGCTTTAATACCCGAAGCACTTTGCGCGAATGGGTGCATGGCATAGCGGCCAGCATGCAGCAACTGAAGGGCAATCTTACCGCCATGCTTGTGCACGGCCTCGGTAACAACTTGGTGAGCTTTTGCATGCTTCACTTTACTGAATTCAGCACTAAATGGGGTTAATCTGCCACGTAAATTAGGAGAGAAACCACCGGTAACAATAAGGCCAACGCCTCCTTTTGCTCGCTCTTCATAAAACGCGGCGAGTTTGTGGAGACCTTCTTTATTTTCTTCTAAACCTGTATGCATTGATCCCATCAATACACGGTTACGTAACTGGGTAAATCCAAGATCGAGTGGTTCAAGTAAATGTGGGTACATGGCAGACATCACTTCTATTATTTTATCCTTGTGGTCTGACCACAGTATAGTTCAATTACCAAAAGTTCAAACAACCGTTTACATTTTTGTAACACCGATCATAATGCTGCACGTATTAATCGTTCAGAAGCCCTTAATTTGACTACACTTAATGAGAATATATATCGATTAACAATTCTTGGTGTAGTTTGAGCTTGGGAATTATCGTAGGATACTAAGCAGTTCATATTATTGAGATTAATGGTACTACGGCTTGTTAAAGCGACGTAATCTCACTGCGGAGACAGAATGAAAAAAATATTCAAATTTATAGGCATGTTCTTTAAAGGGATTTGGAAGCTCATTACGTTTGTACGTCTTGCGCTGGTTAACCTAGTCTTTTTACTCAGTATCGCCATCATCTACTTTGTGTACTTCCATTCAGATACGGCTCAACCGACGGTTCCTCAGGATTCGGCTTTAGTGCTTAATCTGTCTGGCCCTATTGTGGAACAAAGCCGCTATATCAATCCGATGGATTCGGTCACAGGTTCACTACTTGGCAAAGACCTTCCAAAAGAGAACATCCTGTTTGATATCGTTGAAACGATTCGCTACGCAAAAGACGATGACAAGGTTACTGGTATCGTTTTAGCTCTCAAAGAGCTGCCAGAAACCAACCTGACCAAGCTACGCTACATTGCTAAAGCATTGAATGAGTTCAAAGCAACAGGCAAACCGATTTATGCGGTGGGTGACTTTTACAACCAAAGCCAATACTACCTAGCCAGCTACGCAACTAAGGTCTTCCTATCACCAGATGGTGGGGTTCTTCTTAAAGGCTATAGCGCTTACTCGCTTTACTACAAAACGTTGTTAGAGAAACTAGACGTAAACACGCACGTGTTCCGTGTGGGCACTTATAAGTCAGCTATTGAGCCTTTCATTCGTGATGACATGTCAGACGCAGCGAAAGAGTCCGCTTCTCGTTGGTTAAGCCAACTATGGGGTGCGTACGTTGATGACGTCAGCAACAACCGTCAAATAGACGCTAAGACACTGAACCCAAGCATGGACACCTTCTTGAAAGAACTTGAGTCTGTGTACGGTGACATTGCAAAACTGGCCGAGAAACTTGGCTTAGTGGATGAGCTAGCGACACGCCAGCAAGTTCGACTAGAGCTTGCCGATGTTTTCGGCAGTGACGGCCAAGACAGCTACAACGCGTTTGGTTACTACGAATACCGTACAACCATGCTTCCAAACATGACTAGTGAATCACACGACGTTGCCGTGATTGTAGCGAGCGGCGCAATTATGGATGGCAAGCAACCACGTGGCACCGTTGGCGGCGATACCACAGCAGCCCTACTGCGCCAAGCACGTAACGACGATAAAGTGAAAGCGGTTGTACTTCGTGTCGATAGCCCAGGTGGCAGTGCCTTTGCTTCTGAAGTTATCCGTAATGAAATAGAAGCGATCAAGCAAGCGGGTAAACCGGTTGTTGTGTCGATGTCGAGCCTTGCTGCTTCGGGTGGTTACTGGATCTCGATGGGTGCGGATAAGATCCTAGCTCAGCCAACCACACTAACGGGTTCAATTGGTATCTTCAGTGTTATCACCACCTTCGAAAAAGGGTTGAACGATATTGGTGTTTACACTGATGGCGTTGGCACCTCACCTTTCTCAGGTCTTGGTATTACAACTGGACTTAGCGATGGCGCGAAAGACGCGTTCCAAATGGGCATTGAAAACGGATACCGCCGATTCATCAGCCTAGTTGGAGAAAATCGCGGTCTGGAAGTCGATGCTGTCGACAAGATTGCTCAAGGTCGAGTTTGGACAGGTCAAGATGCGATTCAGAAAGGCTTAGTCGATGAGATTGGTGATTTCGATGATGCGGTTGCAGCTGCGGCTTCACTTGCAGAGCTTGAAAGCTACAACATCTACTGGGTAGAAGAGCCACTTTCGGCCACTGAACAATTTATTCAAGAATTTATGAACCAAGTTCAGATGTCGATAGGCCTAGATATTCAATCGATGATACCAAGCAGTTTACAGCCTGTTACTCAGCAGTTAGCTCAAGATAGCCAGCTGTTAGGCAGCTTTAACGACCCACAAGGCCGATACGCTTTCTGCTTAAATTGCCAAGTTCAATAAGTTGAGCCAATAACTCAATGACTAAGGGGTACCTCTGTGTGAGGTGCCTCTTTTTATTGCATGATAATTCGCTATAATCGCCCCCCTGTTCCCTACATCACACTAAGTATTAATCGCCATGGAAAGAAAACACATCTATATCGCGTACACCGGCGGCACAATTGGCATGCAGAAGTCTATTGACCACGGCTATGTTCCAGTCGCAGGTTTCATGGATAAGCAGCTAGCTGGCATGCCTGAATTCCATCGCCCAGAGATGCCTAAGTACACCATTCACGAATACTCTCCATTAATGGACTCTTCAGATATGACGCCACTTGATTGGCAGACTATCGCTGATGACATTCGCGCGAACTACGATAAGTACGATGGTTTCGTTATCCTGCATGGCACAGACACTATGGCTTACACTGCCTCTGCACTGTCTTTCATGCTTGAAAACCTCGGCAAACCTGTGATTGTTACGGGCTCTCAGATCCCACTAGCAGAGCTTCGTTCAGACGGACAAGCAAACCTGCTGAATGCGCTACACATTGCCGCAAACTACCCTATCAACGAAGTGACACTGTTCTTCAACAACAAGTTGATGCGTGGTAACCGCAGCACAAAATCACACGCAGATGGCTTCAATGCGTTTACGTCTCCAAACCTGAATCCATTGCTAGAAGCGGGTATCAATATCCAACTTAGCAATAACGTAAAGGTAAACGAACAACCTAAAGGTGCTTTCAAGGTTCATAACATTACTCCGCAACCTATCGGCGTAATCACAATGTACCCAGGCATCTCACACGAAGTTATCCGTAACACGCTATTACAACCTGTTAACGCGATGATTCTGCTTACTTTCGGTGTGGGTAACGCACCACAAAACCCAGAACTGCTTCAGCACCTGAAAGATGCCTCAGAGCGCGGTGTTATTGTGGTGAACCTAACTCAATGTTTGGCTGGTAAAGTCAACATGGGTGGTTACGCGACAGGTTGTGCACTAGCAGAAGCGGGCGTGGTGAGTGGTTACGATATGACACCAGAAGCGGCACTGGCGAAGTTGCATTATCTATTAAGCCAAAACCTAGGCTACGAAGAAGTGAAGGCTCAGATGCAACAAGTATTGCGCGGTGAGATGAGCTTATAACCTGTTCAAGGATTCACGTTAAAGCCAGTTATTCTATGAAAGTAACGGCGGCTTAACGTGAACTAAATCGTTTTATTGCTTATAAATAAACGAGTTAAACTAAAAGGGGTGGCACATTGCCACCCCTTTGTTGTAATTTAAGCTTAATGATTCGGGTTAACCCTAACAATGTCTTCTTGATCTGACTTAAACTGTTTCTTTAGTTCAGACTTAGATTTAAAGCTAATCTCACCACCAGCTGCAATTGTCATATGTTGAGCTTCAGAGTTATGTTTAGATTGGTATAACATAACCGCTTGCATACACGAGTCGCGCTGTTCTTTTGAGAGCGCCGTACCTTCTGGCCATTTACCCGTTTCAACTGCGTAGGTTAAACGTTCGTAGACCTCGGGTGTCATTGCGCTAAGAAGTTGTTCTGCATCCATGGTAAAGCCTTAGTTTTAACAATTTTCACCAGAAAATAACCCGTAACAGAATTGAGTCAAGAACCTGACCGATAATAAGTGCATCTGATCACAAGTGAAGGAATATGGAAATTATGAAATGGTTGGCGATTAGCCTATTGCCTTTCACTCTGGTTGGGTGTCTTGAAGGGAACAAAAATACCGATCAACTGTGCCAAAGCAATCCGGGTCTTCAGTGTGAACAATTGAACATGAACGATGGGCAATGTCGTGTCGCACGTACCGACCTCATCTGGCATCGATTTGAAGTTCAGAAGCAACCCACCGAAATCAACAAAATTAAAGAATTCGAATTAGTCACTGCCTACAAAAAGTGCCTAGAGCTCGCGGCACAGATCGAAACGATCGATCAATCTAAGCTGCAAGAGCGTCGCTTTACCTCTTTAATGCACAGTATCGAAGAGTCTGAGCGCATTGTTGATGAGCTATCGAAATCTGATACACCGGAAACGCTTTACTTCTTGTGGTCGCAAACTGGGGACACCAATGCCAGACGCAGTTTCCTACAACTAGAAGGCTCTGAAGCGTTAAACACAGCTGAGATGCAATATGCCTTGGCAACCTTCTATACCACCCGCAATCATATAAAGACACTTAAGCTACTCAATAATGCGCTAACGCTTTCTAATGGCTCGGTAGCCAACACTGAAATCTTCAAGTCGATGGCCAGTATCAACCACAGCCTGGGACATATGGAAAAAGCGTACGTTTGGGCAATGGTTGCCAAAGACTTTGACGTGCCGATTGCTTCTGAAGCCGAGCTCACGGTGTTGTACCATTTCGACAAGGCAACCTATAAGAAGCTAAATAAAGACGCAGATAACATCGTCGAAGCGATTGAGGATGGAATTTACAGCCCTTCAATCGTCCCGAGTTACTGATCGCTTCATTTATAGTGTTCTTACTTAAGCTTGTTATTCACCTGCTTTCAAATAAAAACAGCTACCTTTTTAGTAGCTGTTTTTATTTGTACTAGAGTTAAATCTGAAACCTTGGGCGTTTCAGCCTTCCTAAATCGACAAATGCGACCTGTAAGGATTAGACAATAGTTACAAGTTATTTCGTACTTTCGTCATTTTTGTTGAAAATTAACGACACTGAATTAACACAGAACCGTTCACCTGTGGTCTTCGGGCCATCTGGAAAAACGTGACCTAAATGGCTATCACAGGCGGTACAACGGATCTCTACACGCTTCATTCCGTGACTTAGATCTTCTATATAGCGTACTGCTTCATCATTCACTGGGGCATCAAAGCTTGGCCAACCACACCCAGAGTCATATTTGTTATCCGACAGAAACAAAGGGCTTTCACAGCATGTGCAGCTATAGACGCCAGTCTTATGGTTGTGCAGTAACTTGCCGCTATATGGGGCTTCAGTACCACGCTCACGACACACTGAAAATTCGTCGTCCGTTAGGCGCTCACGCCAGTATTCATCAGGCTTTATCATATTTCCTCCCTTTTGAATCACGTTAATATCTCTCCACATTCTCAGTTATTATATTTACTTTTTTCTATAAAGGCTTGCATATGAGTCGTTTTGTAGCACATACTTTCTCACCAGGAAACATTGTACATATACACTCATAAGTGAATCATCATTTAGGGGTATTTTACCCAACTGGAAGGGTACAGAGCCACTTGCAATGGTCAATTTTCAACCACTTACACCCAATTGTTAAGAAAAGCGTCGCTTTTTTTTGACATTAAACAAGTTAAGTCGGATTATCTATTGCAGATGTATACTGGATTCTGTAATTTTACTACCAGTTATCTTTAATCAGAAATTAAGTTGTGGAGCAACTACAATGACTATCAAAGTAGGTATTAACGGTTTTGGCCGTATCGGCCGTTTCGTATTCCGCGCAGCTCAAGAGCGTGCAGACATCGAAGTAGTAGGTATTAACGATCTAATCGACGTAGAGTACATGGCATACATGCTTAAGTACGACTCAACTCACGGCCGTTTCAACGGTACTGTTGAAGTTGAAGGCGGTAACCTAATCGTTAACGGTAAAACTGTACGTGTTACAGCTGAGCGTAACCCAGAAGACCTTAAGTGGGATGCTATCGACGTAGACGTAGTTGCTGAAGCAACTGGTCTTTTCCTAACTGACGAGACTGCACGTAAGCACATCACTGCTGGCGCTAAGAAAGTAGTTCTTACTGGTCCTTCTAAAGATGCAACTCCAATGTTCGTAATGGGCGTTAACCAAGCATCTTACGCTGGTCAAGACATCGTTTCTAACGCTTCTTGTACTACTAACTGTCTTGCACCTATCGCTAAAGTACTTAACGATAAGTGGGGCATTGAGTCTGGTCTTATGACTACAGTTCACGCTACTACAGCAACTCAAAAAACTGTAGATGGCCCTTCTGCTAAAGACTGGCGCGGTGGCCGTGGTGCTTCTCAAAACATCATCCCATCTTCAACTGGTGCTGCTAAAGCTGTAGGCGTTGTTCTTCCAGAACTAAACGGCCTTCTAACTGGTATGGCTTTCCGTGTACCAACTGCTAACGTATCTGTAGTTGACCTAACAGTTAACCTAAAAGAAGCTGCATCTTACGAAGAAATTTGTGCTGCAATGAAAGAAGCTTCTGAAGGCGAAATGGCTGGCGTTCTTGGTTACACTGAAGACCAAGTAGTATCACAAGATTTCATCGGTGAAGTTCAAACTTCAGTATTCGATGCTAAAGCTGGTGTTGCTCTAACTGACAAATTCGTTAAAGTTGTATCTTGGTACGACAACGAAATCGGTTACTCAAACAAAGTTCTAGACCTAATCGCTCACATCTCTAAGTAATTTCTTTTTGGAAATCGCTTTAGATAAGCATTAGCGAAGACTGTTTTGAGCAGACTTTGAAAAAGGCGACCTTAGTGTCGCCTTTTTAATGCCTGCTATCTTTTAAACCGCGTCTGTCTAAGCTCATCAAGATAGCCCAAACGCAAAATTCAATTCTAATACTGACTCTGCTTGTTACTCATGAAAACACAAGCATCACTCTAGTCAGCATTTGAATTCAATTTCCTTAGAAGGATCATGTAATGGATTTATCTACTCTACCTGCACTGGCGGTACTTTCTGACAACGTCACTATCGTTGAACACGAAGGTGTAAAACTGGTTCGCGTTATCCACGATAAAGCAAACGCAGCGATTTCACTGTTTGGCGGCCATGTGGTGTCATTCCAACCGCAAGGTCAAGAAGACCTAATTTGGATGAGCCAACAAGCTAAGTTCGATGGTAAAACGGCTCTGCGTGGTGGTATTCCAGTATGTTGGCCTTGGTTTGGTCGCATTGCAGCACCAACACATGGTTTTGCCCGTTCAAGTGAATGGCAATTGGTTGAACACCGTGAAAGCGAAGCTGGCGTGATTGTTAGCTTAGGTCTGAAGCCAAGCGAAGAGACGCTAGCAGTATGGCCTCATCAGTTTGATGCTCGCTTGAATGTTGAGATCGGCGAACAACTAAAAGTAACGCTGGACGTGAAGAACACTGATTCTCAGCCATGGACTTTCTCTGGTGCACTACACACTTACCTAAACGTTGGCGATATCCACAACACAACCACCACTGGTATGGGTGCTGAGTACATTGATAGCCTGCAAGGTGGCAAGATCTGCCAAGGTGGATCTGAACTGGTACTGACCGACACGATTGACCGCGTTTACACGCAACCAGAAGCGCAAATCTTTGTTGCTGACAAGAAGCTGGATCGCACGCTAACAGTTGAAAACCACGGTCATAACTCTGCAGTACTGTGGAACCCGTGGGCAGAAGGCGCTGCAAGTATGGGCGACATGCAAGACGACGGTTACCTAACCATGCTATGTGTTGAATCAACACTGCACGCACCAAGCCTAGAAGCCGGTAAAACGCTCCGGCCGGGTGAAAACCACCAACTGATCACTGTGATTAGTGCCCAATAACCGTATAAATACAGTTATAAAAAACGATTTTTGAGCGGCTTTATGTCGCTCTTTTACTTTTTGGTTTTAGCTCGTTACACTTGCGCTGTCTATTCTCCTTTAGAGGTCTCCATGACTTACCAATGCCCTTTGTGTCACCAACCTTTATCTCAAAACGATCGTACGTTTAAGTGTGAAAAGAACCATCAGTTCGACCTAGCGAAAGAAGGCTACGTCAATTTGATGCCTGCGCACCACAAACGCTCAAAAGATCCAGGTGACAACAAAGAGATGATGCAGGCACGTCGTCGCTTCCTTGAAGGTAACCACTATGACCCAATGCGCCAAGCGGTGGTGACGTTGTGTTCTCGCTATCTACCAGAAGAGACGCCTAGCCTATTGGATATTGGTTGTGGCGAAGGTTATTACACCAACGAAATTGCTGTGAATCTTCAAGAAAAGAAAGGGGCTACTTTTGGCCTAGACATTTCTAAGATTGCTATCAAATACGCCGCTAAACGCTACCCTACTGTCGACTTCTCAGTTGCATCAAGCCATCGCCTACCCTTTGCTGAAAACAGCTTAGACGGAATTCTACGCATTTACGCGCCTTGCAAGGCTGAAGAGTTACAACGCACCATCAAAGATAATGGTGTGGTGATCACCGTGACACCAGCTAGCCGACACCTGTATCAACTGCGTGATGCAATTTATGATGGCGTTCGCTTGCACGACGAAGATCCAGAAGTGATCGAAGGTTTTACGCTTGAGCATCAAGAGCAACTAAACTATATGATGGAACTATCGGGGTCAGATGCATTCGACCTGCTACAGATGACGCCGTTTGCTTGGAAGGCGAGTGAAGAGTTTAAACTACAACTCACCGAGGCAGAGCAATTCAACTGTGAAGCTGACTTTATGCTGCGAGTGTACCGCAAACAAATTTAATTGATATTGATTATCGTTTGCATTGAAATCTTATCTTGCCTCCTTTAGTATGCGTGTTCTTCAAGGAGGCATTTCATGCAACGTATTATTCTTATCGGATTAGCTACTCTTCTCACGGCTTGTGCTAGTCAACCTGCAAAAGACACTTCTCAAAAAGTGGCTCAAACGGAATCCGTTTCCACATTCTATGACTACCAGTTCGCTTCTCCACAAGGCGAAACACTTTCTCTCGATGCATTACCCGAGCAGCTGATTGACGCTGATGTGGTTCTAATTGGCGAATGGCACACGCATTCTGCCATTCACCGCTTCCAAACCGACTTCTTAAAAGCGCGCCGCAACGCAACATCAAACATTGCGCTTTCAATGGAACAGTTCACTCGAGAGCACCAAGCCACACTTGACCAATACTTAAACGGCGAAATTGGCGAACAAATTCTCATGTCTCAAGCGGCAGCTTGGCCAAATTACGAAAGTGATTACCGCGCGTTAGTTGAGTTCGCAAAAGCCAACGACGTCGATGTTATTGCGGCAAATGCACCAAAGCCATTCGTGCAGTGTATTGGCCGTAAAGGATTGCCTTACCTAGACCAATTATCGACCGAGCAACGCCAATGGATTGCTGCCGAAGTGGATACTGGCGATAGCCCTTACAAAGAAAAGTTCATGGCTTCTATGCATCACGGTACGCCAGAGCAAACAGAAAAGCAGTTTGCCGCTCAGGTTACCTGGGACGAAACCATGGCTGAGTCGATTGTGGATTACCTAGCATCAAACCCTGATAAACAAGTGATTCACGTGGCTGGCAAGTTCCACACCGAGGGTGGTTTAGGGACGGCGGCATCAATTCTACGTCGTAACCCTGATTTAAAAATCGCCATCATCAGCCCGGTTGAAGCGATCTCATCGGATAGCGGTGATTATCAGCTTGAAGTGCTTTCGCCGCCGGCTCGCTTTGTAAAGAAAGAGAACCGAATGAAGGCATACAAGCATCTGTCAAAACGTAGCGCTAGCCTAGAGTGTGAGTAGGATCTGTTGATCCACTCTTCTAAGCTAAAGAGTCGATGGGCTAATCCTAGATAATTAGCCCATCGTCACAACTTGATCACGTTCCCGTCATTCATCCTAACTCTATCTAAAATCAAACATTCTTATCGGCACAAGACTTGCTTAGTAAATAGACGATTTAACCAAGCAGACGAAAATGTAATGTGCGAATAAAAAACATCACTATCGATGATTAATTGCACAAGTTTTTCACACCTCTGCCGATACTATATTTAAGGATAGGTAAGGAGAGCTATATGACGCCAGTAGGAACGAGTAATACTCAGCTGTATTCGCCTTCGCAGATGAACGCTAAGAGTTCAGCTAACGAAGCTGAAAAGCCTACACCGCTTAAGGTTGAGCAAAATACGGTTAAGCTTTCTGATGAAGGCAAAGCACTCTTATCTGCCCTAAAAGAAATTGATAAAGAAGCGAAGAAAGTCGAAGCAGAAAACGCGACAGTTACCGATAAAGTTGAGTCATTCGCTCATGGTGCCTTGGGTATGGATCACCCAGATAAGATTGAAGAAGAAGATGATGGTTCTTATTCAGCGGGGCAATACCTGTCCGCAGCGGCAACCGTAGGCGGTATTCTTCTCGCACTCATTTAGCCTTGCCAACCTATCGCATTCTCTAGAATAAAAGCGATTTATCGTTACGACAATAGACCCGATTAGGTCTAAAAAACGAGTTCATTCCATAATTCCGCTCTCATTTTAATGGAATAATACTCGTGAAAAACACTTTTGAGCTTATCGATAAGCCAACCTTTTTTGGTGCTATAGCACTCCTACTCACGATAGTTTTCCCGCTCATTTTGTTCCCTGCACAGGGCGCAGACTGGATTGCGGTTGCGAAAACATTCATGACTGATCAACTCGGATTCCTGTATCTTGCTCTAGGTCTCGCAGCCTGTGCATTTATGGTGTACGTAGTATTCAGTGATATGGGACAAATTAAACTAGGCGAAGCTGATGAAGAGCCTGAGTTTAAAACTGCATCATGGGCTGCCATGCTATTTTGTGGCGGTATCGGTGCAAGTATCTTGTATTGGGGCTGTATTGAGTGGGCTTACTACTACCAATCACCGCCTTTCCAACTAGAACCTGGCAGTGAAGAAGCAGTACGCTGGGCTGCGACCTACGGCCTATTCCACTGGGGACCAATCGCATGGTCTATCTACCTAATCCCGGCAATTCCTATCGCTTACTTCTTCTACGTACGTAAACAACCTGTTCTAAAGATTTCAAGCGCATTAATGCCTGTTCTTGGTGAACACCGTAGTAAAGGCGTACCAGGAAAGATCGTTGATATCCTATTCATTTTCGGTCTATTAGGCGGCGCTGCAACAACATTAGGTTTAGCCGCTCCTCTGATCACTGAAGGTCTAAATCACCTATTTGGTCTACCTAAAAACAACCTAACGCAAGTGATGGTGCTTTTAGTGTGTACTGCGATTTTTGCTTACTCATCTTATGCTGGATTGGAAAAAGGCATCAAGATCCTAAGTAACATCAACTTCTGGGGTGCGATGGGTCTACTGGCTTTCGTTCTGATCGCGGGTCCAACAATCTTCATGTTAGAAACAGGCTTAGACTCAATTGGTCGTCTACTGTCTAACTTCTTCGTGATGGCAACGTGGGCTGAACCATTTGGTGGTTACGGTACATTCGAAAACACTCACTTCCCACAAGACTGGACGATTTTCTACTGGGCATGGTGGCTAGTATTTGCACCGAGTATGGGTCTGTTTGTTGCGCGTATCTCTCGCGGCAGAACCATCAAACAAATGGTGTCAGGGTCGATCTTCTTTGGTTCTCTAGGTTGTTTCCTGTTCTTCATGATCTTAGGTAACTACGGCCTATCACTGCAGCTTTCTGGTGAGCTAGATGTCGTTGCCATTTTGAATGCGGAAGGCGCAACCAAAGCTATCTTCTCGATGCTTGCACAATTGCCAATGAGCACGCTGGTTATCGCTGTATTTACAATGCTGTGTATCATTTTCACGGCAACAACATTTGACTCTATCTCATACATCCTAGCGTCTGTTGTACAAAACAACGTGACCGAAGAGCCAATGCGCTGGAACCGTATGTTCTGGGCATTTACTCTGTCGTTCTTACCAACGATTCTAATGTTCTTAGGCGGTCTAAGTACGCTACAAACGGCGGCGATTGTTGGTGGCTTACCACTGCTTGCTATCTCTGTGATGCTGATGATTTCAGCGGTTCGTGCGACTAACCTCGACCTACGCCATCAAGATGCGTATATCGAGCCAACGATCAACATCGAAGAACTGCCAGACATGGACCCTTGGTCTGCTGAAGGTATGGCGTTGGCTCAGTTTGAGAAAGAAAGAGATGCAGCACAAGAAGCCGCAGAACTTGAGCGTGTTGCTTACACAGAACTTGCCGCAGTGAAGAAAGAAATTCGCGCTTATGTGTTAGAACAAGGTTCACAAATGGAAACTCACGAGTTACCAGAGAACCTACAACAAGCACTTGAGCAGGCCGAGAGTAATCTTAGTGCCGCACAAGCGAAAAAGATCGAGTTATCTGAGCAAGCTCAGAATGCTCGTATCACGTTCAATCAGGTGGTTGCAGACTTACCGCTTGCTTGACATTAGCCATGACACAGTCCATTGATTTGGACCCTCCTAAATACGACAAAGGCTCACAGAAATGTGAGCCTTTTTTTTATTCGGGTGATTGACTAGTCTTCGTTAACTAGCGGTTCGGGTGGTTCAAGATGTGGTCTTCCCAATCGACAACATCGATTTCGTATACCACTTTGTTACGAACGCTTTCACCTGCTGCATGCATCTCTGTTTTTGATCCGGTGATCAACGGGTGCCATTCAGGAATCGGCTTAGATTCTGATAAAAGGCGGTAAGCACAAGTGTCTGGTAGCCAGTGAAACTCATCGATCTTGTCACGAGTCAGCTTCAAACACTCTTCACCTGAAGTGAAGCGGTTCGGGTAATCTTTACACGAACATGTTTTGTCGTTTAACCAGCTACACGCCACATTGGTGTAGTAAACTTCATCGCTATCTTCATCCATTAGTTTATGTAGGCAGCACTTACCACAACCGTCGCAAAGTGATTCCCACTCATTCTCGGTCATCTGTTCTAGTGTCTTTTCTTGCCAAAATGGATTCGTCATAGGATTACTTCTTACTCTTTTACTGGGGTGCGTGTTATACCGCTAGCCCATAAAAAGTTCAAGGATAATAATTGTTCATTCTTTGATTCAATCAACAGCTGTCACTCTCATCATTTTTTGCTACTATCGCGCACCCTGTTATTTAGTGAGTTTAATTTGATGGAATGTCGCCTAGGTTGTGGAGCATGCTGTATCGCTCCAAGTATTACATCTGCTATTCCTGGAATGCCTAATGGTAAGCCTGCTGGGGTACGCTGCATCCAATTAAATGAGCAAGATCTCTGCAAATTATTTGGTCAACCTTCACGCCCGAAGGTATGTCACCAATTCAAAGCTTGCCCTGTCATTTGTGGTAAAACCGACCAAGAAGCCCTTGATAACCTGATCGAGTTAGAAGCTATTACCTAAGCGTATTAGCCCTTTTCTATATCCCAGCAATTTCTTTTCCTACTCATACTTTGCTTTAGGTTATAGGTGCTTATGAGGCCTCAATAGTCTTTCAAACAATACTGACTACCTCGCTATGAGTAATAACCGTTTCAGGAAACTCTCGGCGAAATAAAGCCATCGATAAGACATCACAGATCAATGAGGCCTTTATTCTCGTACCCATAAACCAACCAATAACTTGCCTTGAATAAAGGTCAATAATGGCAACTAATTATAGCCAATATTTGTTTGTAGCTACGTCGGTGATATCTCCTGCCCATTTTTAAATTAGCAGTCGTTGCACTGAAGACCTGAGCGAGCAAGGCCGTAACTACGGGTATTCAGTTCAGGTCAAGAAGTGGACAATATCTTATAAACTTGAAGTACTATGTGTATATCATCAGGTAGCGTTTTTATTTACTTTGTTGTCAGCCAATATATTGGATAATATGGCAATAATACATTATGGAAGGAAAATGTGATGAGTAAAAAAATGACCATGGCGGAGATTTCAAGACAGCTTGGAATTTCAACAATGACCGTGTCACGTTACTTTAATGACGGTTATGTCTCGGCTGAAAATCGCCTTAAAATTGATGCTATCGTCAAAGAAAATCATTATACCCCTAATATATTTGCTCGTTCCATTCGTAGCCAATCTAATATTATTGGTTTCGTTGCTCCTCGCATTGAGTCATATACAACTAGTTTAGTAATCAAAGGGGCACTGGCGGCTGCCAATGAATCAAAAGTACGAATGCTTTTTCATGCCTCAGGGTTTAACCATGAGTCAGAATGCCAAGCTGTGAGAGAGTTTAATGGCTTAAATGCATTGGGCACTATTATTATTGCTTCAAAGCACAGTGTCGAAGAGACGTTTTATCAAACCTTAGACAATGTGTTATTTATTGGTAAAAACACCCCCCACCATTGCTGTTTATATTACCCCGACCATGCTGCAATTAAAGCACTCGTTTCCCAAACCATCACTCAGTTAAAACAACAGCAGGCACCGCTGGCAGCCGTACATTATATTTATGATGAGCGTATGCTTTCCAGCCGTACTAAGTTGATGCAAGCCACCATTACTGACACCGTCCCTGAGTTGAATTTTTCACTACAAGCTCTAGCCAACTCGGAGGACAAAGCCGGCTACCAGGCAATTCAATTACAGCCTAATCATGTCTACTTTTGTGCCACCGATAATATTGCTATTCGTTTATATCGTCGCGCCAAAGAACAGCAACTCAAGATTGGTCATAACTTATGGATTGTAGGTATGGGTGACTATGACTACAGCGATTTGTTAGTCCCAAGCCTGACTACTGTCGCTTTTAACTACTATCAAGTGGGCTACCAAGCTGTCAAAAAATTGCTCAAGCGCGATTTCAGTTCCGTTGAAGGCACATTCGACATAAGAATGAGAGAAAGTTCACAGTTTCTCTGAAATTGTATTGAGTCCAAATAGGTTCCATTTAACACTATGTGTTAACGATAACACACATAGTATAACCGATGACACTCGCTAATAATCTACACTCAAAACCACTCGCGTGGTGGAAGAAAGCAACTGCCTACCAAATTTATCCCCGTAGTTTTTATGATACAAACCAGGACGGTATTGGTGACATCAATGGGATCATTGCTAAGCTAGATTATCTTGCTGATTTGGGCATTGATTTAATATGGATCTGCCCATTCTACGCATCACCGAATGATGATAACGGTTACGATATCAGTGACTATCAAGCGATTCATCCTGACTTTGGAACCCTTGAGGATGTGGATAAATTAATCACTGCTGCTCATGAACGTGGCATTCGCATTATTATGGATTTAGTGATAAACCACACTAGCGATGAGCATCCATGGTTCATCGAATCGCGAGATAACAAAGATAGCCCTAAGCGTGATTGGTATATTTGGCGTGATGGTTGTGAGCCTACAGCTGAAAAGCCGACTTGCGAACCAAATAACTGGGAAAGTATTTTTCATGGTAGTGCATGGGAATATGATGACAAAACTGCACAATATTATTTGCACCTATTTTCTAAAAAACAGCCAGATCTTAATTGGGAAAACCCTGAAGTTAAACAAGCACTATTTAAAATGATTCATTGGTGGTTGGAACGAGGTATTGATGGTTTCCGTGTCGATGCAATTAGCCATATTCAAAAACAAGCTGGTTTACCCTCTTTACCCAATCCAAAGGGTGAAAACTATGTCTCTTCATTCGATTATCATATGAATGTGGCAGGGATTGAAAAACATCTGTATGAGTTAAAAGAGCAGGCGTTTTCGCCTTTTGATATCGTGACCGTTGGTGAGGCCAATGGGGTGACGGCTGACAACGCATTGCCTTGGGTTGCTGAAGCGACCGAGCACGATCAAGGTGGTGTTTTTAACATGATTTTTCAGTTTGAACACATGAAGCTATGGTCGGAAGAACAAAGCAACGAGAATTTCGATCTCGTGGCGTTCAAACGCATTTTATCGCGTTGGCAAGATGCCTTAGAAGGTAAAGGCTGGAATGCGCTTTATTTAGAAAACCACGATCAAGCTCGTAGTATTGATACTTTTGCCGATCCTAACTCTAGGTATGCCAGTGCTACCGCGTTAGCGAGTTGTTATTTCTTGATGAAAGGAACTCCATTTATTTATCAGGGCCAAGAGATTGGTATGGTAAATCATCAGTTTACTTCTCTTGACGAATTTAACGATGTGTCTGCGAGAAATTTAATTCAAAAGCTATCGCAACAAGGTCAGAGCGATGCCGATATCTTAGCCTTGTTAAATCAAGTATCCCGCGACCACAGTCGCTTGCCAATGCAATGGAATGACCAGGATTTTGCCGGTTTTTCTGAGGTGCAACCTTGGTTCTCGGTGAATCAACAGTATGCAGATATCAATGTTGAGCAACAACAGCAAGATCCAAATTCGATCTTAGGTTTCTATAAGCAGTTGATTGCTTTGCGTAAGTCACATGAAAGCTTAGTGGTTGGCCGTTATCAATTACTGCTAGCTAACGATCCTAATATCTATGTTTATCAACGTGTTGCTCAAGATATGACATGGACCATTATTACCAATTTAAGTCCACAAGAGAGCGTTGTTGATATCGACTGCACCCAATTAGGCGAGTTAATGCTTGATAATCAGAATATTAACAATGAACACGTTCGCTCAGATTTTATAACAACGCAAATAGCCCCCGCTTATGCCGCGTATATATTTGCAAGAAAGCACTAAATTATATTTATGGCTAGGCGCTGATAACGTTAGCCTGTATTTAAATCAAGGAACTATTTATGAGTAAGTTACTATCGTTTGATTTTTGGCAACGATTTGGGAAGTCCCTTATCGTTGTTATCGCGGTGATGCCTGCCGCTGGTATCATGATATCACTAGGTAAAGTGGTCGCAATGTATGCGGGTGGGTTTGGTGCCATTGAAACACTAGGCGCTATAATGGAAAACATAGGTTGGGGGATCATTGTTAACCTTCACCTATTATTTGCGGTCGCGATTGGTGGTTCGTGGGCAAAAGAGCGTGCAGGTGGCGCATTTGCCGCGCTAATTGCCTTCATCTTAATCAACCGTATCACTGGGGTTATATTGGGCGTGGATAACGCTATGCTCAGTGACCCAGAAGCGGTTGTGATGAGCCTATTTGGTTCTGAGTTACCTGTCTCTCAATTCTTCACGAATATTTTGGGTGCTCCTGCCCTAAATATGGGTGTGTTTATCGGTATTATGTCTGGCTATTTAGGTGCCAACTTATTTAACCGCTATCATGACTTCGCTCGCTTACCTCAGGCATTAGCATTTTTCAACGGTAAGCGTTTTGTACCTTTTGTTGTTATTTTCTATTCGCTGATTATTGCGTTTGGTTTATCTGTAATATGGCCTTTAATTCAAGGTGCGCTTAATGATTTTGGTCAATGGATTGCTACCTCTAAAGACACTGCGCCGATCACTGCTCCTTTCTTGTATGGTACGTTAGAGCGTTTATTACTGCCATTTGGTTTACACCACACTTTAACTATTCCAATGAATTACACCGAGTTGGGTGGTACTTATGAGCTTTTGACTGGGATGAATGCGGGCTCAAGTGTTTATGGTCAAGATCCATTATGGCTTGCTTGGGTCAGCGATTTAAATAATCTTAAATTAAGCGATCCGACAACTTACCAACACCTGTTAGATACGGTGCACCCAGCACGCTTTAAAGCAGGCCAAGTTATTATCGCAGCCTCTTCATTGATTGGTATTGGACTTGCGATGTATCACTGTGTTGATAGTGATAAGCGCGCACAATATAAGCCAATGTTCTTATCTGCCTGTCTTGCTGTGTTATTAACCGGTGTGACTGAGCCTATTGAATTCATGTTTATGTTTATCGCTCCCGTTTTGTATGTTGCACATGCTGTGTTAACAGGAGTTGCATTTGCGTTGGTCGATGTGATGGACCTACGTGTACATGCCTTTGGTTTGATTGAGTTACTCACTCGTATACCTATGATGGTTTCAGCGGGCATCGGTGGTGATCTGGTTCGCTTTGCATTAGTTTCTATTGTTTTCTTTGTGGTTAACTATGGATTGTTCCGCTTCCTAATCGTGAAATTGAAGTTACCAACACCGGGTCGTATGGGTAACTACCTGGATGAAAGCTCAGAATCGATGTCAGAAGATGAGAAGATGAACATTATTATTCAGAATTTAGGTGGCCGTGCCAATATTGCTGAGATTGATGCTTGTATGACTCGCTTGCGTATTACAGTTAATGATCCGAAGTTGGTTGCTGAATATGCGTCATGGAAGCCGACAGGGGCTCTTGGTGCTGTGATTAAAGAACAGGGTGTACAAGTTATTTATGGCCCTGGGGTGGATGTTATTAAATCTAAGTTAATAGAGAAATATTCAGCACAACCTGCGTAATTCTTTTTAGATCAAATAACCTCGAGAAACGCAGCCTTGCGCTGCGTTTTATCTCACTAGAATAAATAAGTGAATAATAATGAAGTTAATGACACTAAATACCCACAGTTGGCAAGAAGAAAAACAGCTAGAAAAGTTAGATGTGGTCGCGCAAGCCATTATCGAGCAAGGGTGCGATGTGGTTGCATTACAGGAAGTGAATCAACATCAAGATAGCCCGGCCGTTGATGCCAATATATTAACCAATCACACTGTGTTGGCGAATAACTATGGTTATTTATTACAGAAAAAACTCATGGAATACGGTCATCACTACCAACTTACGTGGGATTTCGTTCATCAAAGTTATGAAGTATATCAAGAGGGGCTCTCATTTTTAACGCGACTACCGATTGTCGAACATGAGGTCATTGATTTAAGTGATAACTATGATGTGAGCTTTTGGAAACATCGGCGAGCAGTGCGTATTAAAGTGACCTCTCAACAGGGTGATTTTAATCTTTATAATTGTCATTGTGGCTGGTGGAATGACTCAGAGAACTCATTTGAGGATCAGTTCGACCGAATCAAGGCAACTTTACCAACAGAGTTGAGCTTTCTATTAGGCGATTTCAACAACCCAAGCCATATACGTAATGAAGGCTATGATTACGTATTACAACGCGGTTTGATGGATTGTTATGAAGTTGCTGAAATCAAAGATGATGGAACCACTGTCATTAAAAACATTGATGGTTGGGAGCAAAATAGCCAAGCGTTACGCATTGATTTAGTACTTAGTAATCAGCCTGTAGTGGTAAAGCAGCATAAGGTGATTTTTAATCACGATTTTTTTCCGGTTGTATCAGATCACTTTGGGGTGTTGGTAGAAGTAGAACTTACTTAATTTTTATCAACTCATCGTAGTTTAAATAAAAAGAATACTGACACAAATACGGCTAATTATCAGGTCACTCTTACTTGCTAAAATAGCGATAGAATACGACTGACCTTAACGATCTTTAGTGCGAGTTCGAAGTGATTACATAAGATTCTCTGTTCTTTCTTTCAACTATATACACAAGATTTCACACTTCTGCGAAATCTAAACTATCTTGTTGATACTGGTACAGATTAATAAGGATCGTTATGAATAGGTATATTGCAGAAATGTTCGGTACATTTTGGTTGGTGTTAGGGGGTTGTGGTAGTGCCGTCTTGGCCGCTGCTTTTCCCGATGTAGGTATCGGCTTACTCGGGGTTTCCCTCGCGTTTGGTTTAACCGTACTCACCATGGCTTTTGCTATTGGCCATATATCCGGCTGTCATCTCAACCCTGCTGTTACAATAGGTCTTTGGAGCGGTGGTCGCTTTGATGCCAAAGACGTCGCACCTTATATTATTGCCCAGGTCATTGGCGGTATTATCGCGGGTGGTGTGTTATTCGTGATTGCTTCAGGCCAAGCAGGCTTTGACGCTGCGGCATCTGGCTTTGCTTCAAATGGTTACGGTGAACACTCACCGGGCGGCTATTCACTTACCGCTGCACTGGTCTGTGAAGTGGTCATGACCATGGTGTTCCTGTTCGTGATCATGGGCGCGACTGATTCGAAAGCCCCTGCTGGGTTTGCACCCATTGCGATTGGTCTCTGTTTGACCTTGATTCACCTTATCAGTATTCCTGTAACCAACACCTCTGTGAACCCTGCTCGAAGTACCGGCGTGGCTGTATTTGTCGGTGATTGGGCCGTTTCGCAATTGTGGCTATTCTGGGTTGCACCGATTATTGGTGCCGTGATTGGCGCGATGATATACAAAGCGGTAAGAGGTTCAGATTAAGCGCTGAAAAACGTCTAAAGCAATAAAAGAAAAAGCCGCTTAGTGATGATTCACCAAGCGGCTTTTTTAGATCTTATGACGACCGAGTAAGGAGTGCGAAAGCGTGGTGCCATCCACCAGCTCTAGCTCACCACCAACAGGAACACCATGAGCGATACGGCTTGCGTTCACTTCATGGGCATTACATAGCTCAGCAATGTAATGCGCTGTGGCTTCCCCTTCAACTGTTGGGTTAGTCGCTAGGATTACTTCCGAGATATCACCACGACGCAGGCGGTAGTCCAAAACATCGAGACCGATGTCACTTGGACCAATACCATCAAGTGGTGAAAGGTGACCCATCAATACAAAGTAACGGCCTGAATATTGTCCTGTCGCTTCTATTGCTGCAATGTCTGCTGGGCTCTCTACTACACAGATTTGACCATTTTCCTGACGTTTAGGATTGGTACAAATGTGGCAAGTATCTTCTTCAGTAAAAGTACGGCACTCATTACAGTGACCAATTTCGGTCATTGCTTGGCTAAGAGCTTCAGCCAACTGTAGGCCGCCTTTTCTATCGCGCTGTAACAAATGAAAGGCCATACGCTGCGCCGACTTGGGGCCAACCCCAGGTAGACAACGTAAGGCCTCCATCAAATGCTCCAGCATATGACTGGTACGCATATTTAACCGTTCTAATGTTCAGGTAATAGCCTGTTCAACACAAACCACCACCTGAATTAACCTTTAAGAATAAGTTACTTAGAAAGGCATCTTCATACCTGGTGGAAGTTGCATTCCGCCAGTTACGCTAGCCATTTTCTCTTTTTGAGTTTCTTCAACGCGACGAGCCGCATCGTTGAAAGCAGCAGCGATAAGATCTTCAAGCATCTCTTTATCGTCTTCCATTAGGCTTTCATCGATATCAACACGGCGAACGCTGTGGCTACCAGTGATCGTTACTTTTACAAGGCCAGCACCTGACTCACCTGTAACTTCCATATTTGCGATTTCTTCTTGAAGCTTTTGCATGCGCTCTTGCATTTGCTGGGCTTGCTTCATCATGTTGCCCATACCGCCTTTACCAAACATGTTAATACTCTCTGGTCTAATTGGTTTATTAAAATTAATTAAGCTATACGAGCTTAAATGGGGGTTAAAACAGTGTGATTCAACCCCTCGATGTTCAGTTCTCAGATTTGCTTATCTGGGATGATATGCCGGTCACTAAACAAGAAAACGTTCTAGATAGGACGAACGCTGTCTCTGTCGAGTTCAGCGGCAAAACGTCTTTCAATGAACTGTACGTTGGCATCGTTTTCTAAAGCGGTAAACGCGTCTTTCAACTTACCTTGATACAGTCGTTCTCGTAATTCTAGCGGCGTTTCTCCACCATCACCGATTTCAACACTCAAATGACACTCTTCTCCAAGCACAGTATTGAGAGACTGCAATAGCTCACTCTGCGCACGGTCGGTATTCAAATGAGCTTGGCTCGCTCTTAACGTTAAAGTGATTGATGTGTCGTTTTTAGCAAACACTGAGTTCAATGCTAACTGTTCAACAAGCTTGGCTGTCTCTAGCTTTTGAATCGTGGCTGACCATTCATCTTGAGCAATCGACTCTTGAAGCAATTTATCGACCATTTCTGGTGTCTTAATATGCTCCAACGCACGCTTGATCTGAGTAGGTGTAAGCTCTTTGCTCACCTCTTTCACTACAGGTTTAGACGGTTTCCAGCGATAAGGTTCATTATCGTTGGTCACATTTTCTGTCGAAGAGGATGATAAAGAAGCTGGCGACACCCGCTCAGAACCACCGTGTTGCTGAGCAACTCGATCAAGAACTGAAGTTTTAGCTGGTGTCGCTTTAGCCTTTTTTGGCGCCGAGCCTTTGTTTTCTGTTGCCGAACTGCCTCTACGTTGAGAACGTAATTGGTGGCGTAAACCACTCACAGGCGAAGTTGCACGCGCTGGCTGCTCTTGCGGAGCAGAAGGTGCAACGCTTGGCTGTTGAACCGGACTCTGGTTTTGATAATTCGTTTGTTGCTGCTGAGGCTGCTCTGCACCGTAGCTTGGACGCTCATCATAAGCAGGAGGCGCGTCATACTGGCTATGCGGGTAATCCTGCTCAGGATAACCTTGGTTGCCTGAATGTTCAGCGTAACCTTGCGAATCTGAATACTGTGCTGGAGTCTGTTGCACGGGTGGCTGCTGCATAGCTTGCTGTTGAGGCGCCTGTTGTTGCATCTGAGGCTGTCTCGGAGCTGCCATTGGCGCAGGTTGACTCACTGACTGAGCAACGTTCTGAGCTTGAGCTGCTGGAACTGGCGCTGGGCTTGCCGACTGAGTCGAGATTGCCGTAGCAACCGCTTGTTCAGCTGGTCTAAATGCCAACATGCGTAAAACCACCATCTCAATACCAACGCGAGCGGTTGGCGACAATGGTAAGTCTTCACGACCTTTCAATACGATCTGGTAGTAGAGTTGAATGTCTTGTGGGCTAAGCGCTTTGCTCAGTAGTTCAAGCTTCTCAGCGTCAGGCTGTGCCTTATCTAATGTAGATGGCAAAGCTTGGAACATCGCAAGACGATGCAGTTGGGCCGCAAGCTGATTCAGCAAACCATCCCACTCAACACCGTTCTCAGCAAGGATTTGGATACACGCCATCGCTTGCTGTGGCTGCTTACTGCTAATCGCTTCAAGCAAGTGGATAGCTTGGTCGGTATCCAGTGTTCCGAGCATGTGAGCAACAGTATCTGTTACGACATTGCCATTACCCAATGCGATAGCTTGGTCTGTAAGGCTTAGCGCATCACGCATACTGCCATCAGCAGCATGAGCAATCATTCCAAGCGCACGAGATTCAGACGTCACATCTTCTTGTTCAAGAATATGATCGAGCTGCTCGTGAATATTATCAACGCTGATCGGCTTAAGATGGAACTGCAAACAACGCGACAAGATCGTTACTGGAAGCTTCTGTGGATCCGTTGTTGCGAGCAAGAATTTCACATACTCAGGCGGCTCTTCTAAGGTCTTTAGAAGCGCGTTAAAGCTGTGCCTGGAAAGCATGTGGACTTCATCGATTAGGTAAACCTTGAAGCGACCACGTGCAGGCTTGTACTGAACATTGTCCAGAAGCTCGCGGGTATCTTCTACCTTAGTTCGTGATGCCGCATCGATCTCGAGCAGGTCAACAAAGCGACCTTCATCGATTTCTTTACAGGTTGCACATTCACCACAAGGTGTTGAGGTAATGCCTGTTTCACAGTTGAGTCCCTTAGCAAACAAACGACCGATGGTTGTTTTACCAACACCTCGTGTACCGCTGAACAGGTATGCGTGGTGCAACCTATTCTGGCTAAGGGCATTCTCTAATGCTGTTAAAACATGGGCTTGACCAACCACTTCTTTGAATTTGGTTGGTCGCCATTTTCGCGCTAACGCAAGATAGCTCATGAATAATTCCGAAAAGGATTAATGACCGTCGAATTCGCAGATGCTAAACACTTCTAGACCTAAGCCTTGTAAGCGCTTGTCACCACCGATTTCTGGAAGGTTAATAACAAATGCAGCGTGTTCTACCACACCACCAAGCTGACGAATCAACTTTGTTGTTGCTTCAATCGTACCGCCCGTTGCTAGCAAGTCATCAACCATAAGCACTTTATCGCCTTCAACGATAGCATCAGTATGGATTTCTAGAGTGTCGGTGCCGTACTCAAGCTCATAAGATTGTGCCACAGTTTGACGAGGCAGCTTGCCCGGCTTACGAACAGGAATGAAGCCAACACCTAGCTCAAGTGCCAAAGGCGCACCAAATAGGAAACCACGAGCTTCAGTACCAACGATCTTAGTAAAGCCCATGTCCTTGTATGTTTCCGCTAGCAGGTCGATAGTCGCTTTGTAAGCTACTGGATCTTCCATCAAGCTTGTTACGTCACGGAACAAAATACCCGCTTTAGGGTAATCAGGAATGCTTTTGATGCTTGCTTTGATCAGAGAGATTTTTTCTGTGTTCATAATCTTATGCACTTCATTAGGCCGCTTTCCAAACTCTCGTTAACGAATCAAACATCAACGCTCGGAATTAAGGAAAGGTACGATTGGTATTCATTGCAACGAGAGTCATAACTCTGATTGCTGAAATAATAAACGCCCGCTATACAAGCAGGCACACTGGCTTAATGGTAGTGATTTTCTTTGCTGTCAGCAACCAACTCATGGGTTGGAAGTCGCATAAACCATGTGAGAAGAATAACAAGTACACAAATTAGGAAAGCCTTGACCCAAATGATAGGGGCAAAGTAGATGGATAACGCAAAACTCAACAAGATAAAGAATACGCCACGCGTTTTAACTTGTTTGGTGACGGCACCGTGTTGATACCAATTGTTCAGCAAAGGACCCAGCGTTTTGTGCTCATGCATCCATTTATGAACTTTCGGATTGCTTCGCATGAAGCATGCGCTGGCAAGAAGGAGAAAAGGAGTGGTTGGCAGAACGGGCAAAACTATCCCTAGAACTGCGAGAAATATACAAAGGCCACCAGCAATATTGAGGCTTAAAACTCGAACGCTAATTGTGGCCTCCTTGAGTTAGCTATCACCAATCGGCGACGACAGCTTAACTAGAATGTTGCGTAACCATTGAATACGCGGATCAACGTAAGTGTTGCTGGTAGCAATGGAATCATTAAAAATGCGGCTAAAAATCCTAAAAAGTAGAATACATTAAACGGGTCTTGAAAGTCTTTGTTATCTGCCATGATTGCTTCTTGTTTTTGTTAGTGAAGGTAAGTATCCGGCGAACCAAACCCGCTTTGCTAAATCGACATTTAACAAAAAAGGCATAGCCACACCATTTGCGCAACTATACCTTAATCAATTATTCACAAAAACCGAGGAAATATAGGGTTAATCAGTAGACCCTTGGTGTATGTCTAAACTAAAACTTGCCGCTCCAAGTAGGCTCAACGACAGTTGGCAGCCCTGTTCGATCGGAAGGTCCCGCGTAATAAAGTTCTTCTTGCAGTTCTCACCCAAGCGCTCACCTGCTGCAATATATTGATTCAATTCACCATTCGACCATTGCCCGTCTAGACCCGCAGGCAAAATGGAGATGGTTCCCTCGGCAAGGTCAGCAACACCAAACAAGGCATTCACTGGGGTGGAGCATTTAGAGCAACGAATCCCCTTCTCTAAGATTTCAGCAATATCTTTGAGATCAACATTAAAATCTTTTCTGTTTCTTATGTAATCGTGGAACAGCGCTCTCACTAACAATGTTGTCGCGGAGCCGCCATTATCAGACGACGATGAATCGACGAGGTAAAAAGCAAACTGCCCGTTCATCATCCACGCATAGTCAAACACAAGTGGCATCATCTCTGTTGATTGCAGTAACCGGTAACTGCAACGCCATGAGCCTTGTCGCGTATCTTTCTCTGGAAGCAGCGCATGCAGTAAGTCTTTTGCTGCGCTTGGGTTATCTTGAAGGTAATTCAGGTGCCAATGCAGTTCTTGGTCTTCAGGGATCTCTCCCCCATCATCCACACAGAACCATTGGCTCGAAAAATCTCGTTGGTCTGAAATGTTATCGAACGAATCTGTCAATGTATTCGCAATCGCACTTCCTAGGTGACGGTGATCCTCTAATGGCTTCGCCAAGAAGTCTTTAATACCAAATCGCAAGGCTTTCGCCACGTCAGACATGTCATCAGTGCCAGACACAACGATCATAGGCAGTGACGGGTACTCTAAACTGAGCTCTTCCACAAGCTCTATGCCATCAAGTATTGGCATTGATAAGTCAAACACAATTAAATCTGGCGCTGAGTCTCTAAGTTTCTGCAAAGCGTCCAGTCCATTTTCAGCCTCAACCACTTTATAACCGACCTTGTCTAGGTACGCGCTGGTTATACGGCGAAAAATAGGATCATCATCAACCAACATCACGCATTTTTGGTTAATTACTTCCTGAGCCGAGGTCATTACTGGCTGACTGTGAGTTTTGTACATAATCTATAACCTCACAAAACTAAGTCGAATTATTATTGTTATCTGTTCTAAGAACTAATATAAAACTTAGTAATAAAATGCTAAATACACAAATTTGCACTCTTTACTGGTAATTCGTGACGAGGGTTGGAATACTTGTAAACAGTGCAACGAGTTGACGTAACGCAAACATTGATCTCACTGTTACGTATAAATTAGATGAGATTGTAAACAAATGTGTCTGGATTTATGAAATTAGATGATTTAAACCTCTTTCGACTCGTCGTTGAAAATGGGAGCTACACCGCAACATCGCGCAAGACTATGATTCCGGTTGCGACCATCACACGACGCATCCAAGCCTTAGAAGATTCTTTGAACCTTAGGCTTCTCAATAGACACGCGCGTAAACTTTCTTTAACAGAGGCAGGCGAACGTTTCTTCAATGAATGCTCTCCGCTGTTGCAACGTCTCTCTTCTACTGCAGAAGAGTTAACTGACGTGTGCAAAGGCGCTTCCGGTAAGATTCGTATTACGGCACCCTCAAACCTGACCAAGCGCATGATGATGCCAATGTTCAGTGAATTCATGATTCAATACCCTGATATCAATATTGAGCTGATGATGAACAACCAAGCGGATCAGCTGGATCCAACGGAGTGGGACGTAATTTTCCGAGTCGGCCCTCAGCGTGATTCAAGCCTAATCGCTCGAAAAATCAGTGAAGTCAAAGATATTCTTATCGCGAGCCCTGAGTACTTAGCGAAGAACCCAGCTCCAAGCCATGCTGAAGAGCTAGCGAACCATTCGCTACTCAAAGGCTACCCGCTGATTAAGTGGCAGCTGAGTAATTCGAATGAAGAGACGGTGGTGAATAGCGAGAAAGGCCGTTTCAACGCCAATGCGCTTAATGTCGTGAGACAAGCGTGCTCAGAAGGCCTAGGTATCACCCTAATGCCTGACGTGATGATTCGTGAATACATTGAAGATGGCAGCTTAGTGCAAGTCTTAGAAGACTGGAGCGCTAACCCTCGTGATATTTACATGCTTTATAACCACAAAGACCATCTACCAGAGAAAGTGAGATTGTTTATTGATTTTGTGATCGCATACCACATTCATTAAGGTCAATCCCCTTCTCTATAAACAAAAAACCAGAGCCGATGCTCTGGTTTTTTATTTTCTGTATCGCTAGCGAAACTCTGTATGACTAACGAAACGCTAGTTAAGCGCCTTCGTTGTGTAACTCTAAGTTAGCAAGATCTTGTTGAATCTCACGCTGAACCTTTGAGTCGTCATTACGCAAAGAGTCTAGGAAATCTAGGTACACTTGGTCGATATCGCCCGTTACATACTCGCCGTTAAATACAGAAGTATCAAAACGAGAGATGTCTTGATTGCCCATGCCCACTGCAGAAATCAGATCTGGTAGCGTTTGGAAAATCAAGGCGTCTGCGCCAATCTGCTTACAAATCGTTTCGTTATCACGACCATGAGCAATCAACTCTGTCGCGCTCGGCATATCAATGCCGTAAACGTTAGGGAAGCGAACCTCTGGAGCAGCTGAAACCATGAAGACCTTATTTGCGCCAGAATCACGAGCCATCTCAATGATCTGCTCTGATGTTGTGCCGCGAACGATAGAATCGTCAACCAGAAGAACGTTCTTACCTTTAAACTCAGAGCGAATTGCGTTGAGCTTACGGCGAACCGACTTCTTACGTTGTTGCTGACCTGGCATGATGAATGTGCGGCCAACATAGCGGTTTTTCACGAAACCTTGACGGTATGGCTTATTGATCGCTTGAGCGATTCGTAGCGCAATATCGTTTGATGTTTCAGGGATTGGAATAACTACATCAATGTCTAAGTCTGCGTACTCTTCTTTAATACGCATACCAAGCATCTCACCCATCTCAACGCGTGCGCTGTAAACCGAGATTTTGTCGATGAATGAATCTGGGCGTGCAAAGTATACAAACTCAAAGATACATGGGTTTAGTTGTGGGTTGTCTGCACATTGCTTAGTGAAAAGCTCACCGTCAAACGTTGCGTAGATAGCTTCACCTGGTGCTACGTCGCGCATGAAGTCGAAACCAACAGCATCGAGTGCTACCGATTCAGACGCAACCATGTACTCTGTTTTACCTTGAACTTCACGCTTACCAAGACACAATGGACGAATACCATGTGGGTCACGGAATGCGATCATACCGTGGCCGATGATCATCGCCGTTACGGCGTAAGCACCACGAATTGTACGATGCACATTTGCCACAGCGCGGAAAACGTCATCTGAAGTTACGTTACCTTTAACAGTATCGATCTCATGAGCTAATACGTTCAGTAGAACTTCAGAGTCAGAGGTTGTGTTTACATGACGACGGTCTTTTTCGAACAACTTCTCACGAACTTCGTTTGCGTTCGTCAGGTTACCGTTGTGCGCCAACGTAATGCCAAAAGGAGAGTTTACGTAGAAAGGCTGAGCTTCAGACGCACTTGAACTACCCGCAGTAGGATAACGAACATGGCCAATACCAACTTCACCTTGTAGGCGCTGCATGTGTTTTGCTTCAAAAACATCTTTTACTAAACCGTTCGCCTTACGCAGACGGAAACGATTGCTTTCTATGGTACAAATACCAGCGGCATCTTGGCCACGATGCTGCAATACCGTTAAAGCGTCATAAATAGACTGGTTTACAGGTGTTGAACCCACGATTCCAACAATACCACACATGTCCTAATCCTCGATTTTTCGACATTAACTGGCGCTAGAGCGCGCCAGATAAGAAACTAGATGTTGCTTGTAAATGCTCGAAGAACGGCGCAATGATTCGACTAAATTCTGGAACCAATTGCGAATTCTTCCACCACTCAGAACTTGGGAATGCAGTAAACGCATCCATGAAAAACAACACTGCAGAAACAATCAAAACACCACGTAAGCCACCAAAGACGACACCGAGGATTCTGTCTGTACCTGACAGGCCTGTTTTCTGAACTAGTTGACCGATGACATAGTTAACTAAGGCACCCACAACTAACGTTGCAACAAACAATGCTGCTATCGCAGTTCCGTTTCGAAACATCTCATCTTCGATATTGGTGAAGTACATCGCTAATTTAGCGTAGTACTGGCTAGCAATAAAAAATGCTCCAAACCAAATAACGAGTGACAAGGCTTCTTTAGCGAAACCACGAACTAAACTGATCACGGCAGAGAAGCCGATCACGCCTAAAATGACAAAATCTAACCAATTCATGAATTCTTCATCTTAAGTTGGCGCGCATTTTAACAGAAAAAATGCTGACGCAAACGTTTTCTTATGGATTTAACGGTTTAAATTTGAGCAACTGGCCTTTTGAACCCGTAATTTTTTCTAATTCCTTAATTTGTCGCTCAAGTTTGGATTTAGAGACATCCGGGCCAATAATTACTCGCGTAAAAGTTTTTTCTTGCTTGGTGTGAGCCTGATAACCGCGCTTTTGCAGATCCTTAACAACGTTTTTTGCGTTGTCAGCATTCTTCAAAGCCATCAATTGAATAATCCAAGCACTGTCTTGGTATTCATTTTTTTCAGGTATCGGCTTAACCACAACTGCCACTTTGTCTGCTTCTTTATCATTAGAAGAAGACGCGGTTTGCGTGTTTGAATTATCAGTACGACCACTTTCAACCACTTGCTCAACCGGAGAATCCGGTAGCGCTATCTGATCTTCAACGGGATCGAGTACTTCAAACACTTCAACATTACTATCAAGCTCAGGCTTAATTGGAATGCTTGCAAACTCTTCTTTGTAGTGGAGCTTCTTACCATCTAGTACATCGGGCAATACAATCACGCCAATGGCCACTAAAATGATGGTGCCGACTAACCGGCTTTGGAATTTACTTGCCATTTAGTTTCCTTTTTTCTGCCAATGCTCCAACACTTCACCCACTGTATGGAAAGAACCGACAACCAACACAACATCGTCACCTTTAACAGAAGCTAAAGCCGCTTCAAACGCTACAACAGGGTTTGAATACCGCTCTACACCTTCAGGTAAGCTTTGACACAATTCAGCGGCTGTTGCGGCTCGTGGGCCGTTCAGCGAAGCTGGGTACCAATGTGTTGTTATTGGAGCTAATACTTCCAATGTCGCGGGGATATCTTTGTCATGAAGCATGGCGACTACAACGTGTAAATTTTTGCCTGCATACTTCTTCGCGACTTGCTGCGCAAAGTACTCAGCAGAATGCGGGTTGTGTGCTACATCAAGCACAATCACCGGTTGTTCGCTAATTTGCTGCATACGCCCAGGAAGCTGCGCATTCTTCATGCCGTTAACCACGTTCACGTCGCTAATACTAAGCTCTGATGTGCCCAATGCCATCAACGCTGTTGCAGCGTTAGGTAACGGCAGGCTTGGAATAGGTAGCGATTCTAGTTGGAATGCACCACTGCGCCAGTTCCACGTATCACCGTCAACATCATAAGTGTATTGAATACCGACTTGGTAGAACTCAGCCTTAATGTCATCAGCGTGCGCTGCAACCGTAGCCGGTGGCTTGGGTTGACCACAGATAGCGGGTTTACCGCTACGATAAATGCCCGCTTTCTCAAAACCAATCACATTGATGTCATCACCTAGCCAGTCAACATGGTCGACAGCCAAACTAGTAATCACAGAAACATCATGCTCAACGATATTGGTCGCGTCTAAACGCCCGCCTAAACCCACTTCTAAAAGCACAACATCAACCGCTTCAGTTTGAAATGCACGTAACGCCGCTAAAGTGCCATATTCGAAAAAACTCAGGCTGATTTCGCCACGCTCTTTCTCAATGAAATCGAAAGACTGAACCATCTTTTCATCAGATAGATCTTGGCCGTTGATACGAACACGTTCGTTATAGCGAATTAAGTGAGGAGAGCTGTAGACACCAACTGAGTAACCAGCGTCCAATAGAATCGCTTCCATCAGTGCACATGTTGAGCCTTTGCCATTGGTTCCGGCAACAGTAATAACATGTTGAGCAGGTTTGGTGAGGTTTGCCTTAGAGGCGACGGCCTGAACTCGGTCTAATCCAAGATCAATAGCGCTTGTGTGGATGTTTGATAAATAATCAAGCCACATCTCCAAAGAGGATGTGGCTTGAGGAATAGGTTGTTGACTCATCTAACTCATAACCATAATTAAGTTGGTTTGTTAGAAGGTACTTTACCCTTTTTCTGGCGCTTCTGGTACTTCATAAGTAGCTTCATTCGGTGAATCGTTCACAGAAACTACTAATGGTGAAGGCTGGTTGGTCATTTTAGCAACAAGGCTTGCAACGCGCTGACGCATCTCACGACGGTCAACAATCATGTCGATAGCACCGTGGTCTAGTAGGAACTCACTGCGTTGGAAACCTTCAGGAAGGTCTTCACGTACCGTTTGTTCGATTACACGACGTCCAGCAAAACCGATCAGTGCTTTTGGTTCACCAATATTGATATCGCCAAGCATTGCCAAACTTGCAGAAACACCACCCATTGTTGGATCAGTCATGACTGAAACAAACGGTAGGCCTTTCGCAGATAAACGCTCAAGCGCAGCACTGGTTTTCGCCATTTGCATTAGAGACATCAATGCCTCTTGCATACGAGCACCACCACTTGCAGAGAAACACACTAAACCACAGTTGTTCTCGATAGCAGCATCTACCGCTTTCACGAAACGAGCACCAACAACAGAACCCATTGAGCCGCCCATGAATGAGAATTCAAAAGCACACGCTACGATAGGTAAACCCAATAGTTCGCCTTTCATTGCAACTAATGCGTCTGTTTCACCACTGTTCTTTTGAGCAGCAGAGATACGTTCTTTGTAACGCTTAGAGTCTTTAAACTTCAGCTTGTCTTGTGGCTCAAGATCAGCACCTAGTTCAACACGCTCACCTTTGTCTAGGAATGTATCCAGACGACGACGTGCTTTCATGCGCATGTGATGGTCACATTTTGGACATACTTCTAGGTTACGCTCTAGTTCAGCATGGTACAGAACCTGCTCACAAGAAGTACATTTCGTCCAAACACCCTCAGGGATAGACGCTTTACGAGATGTTACGATGTTGCTTTTTTCTAAAATCTTTTCAAGCCAACTCATGGAAGACCTTTTTGTTTCGATTCTTCCGCTTGATTGCGAAAGAAATAAATTTGGGAATTATGCGTGGGAATTAAAGCACATAAAACAGCGACTGTAGATAAAAAACTGGTTGTACCTATTTTCTGGGACTATCCTACGCACTAAACCGTAATAATTTTTGAACCTAAGTCTCACATTTAGTTCAAATTATCCGGTAAAAATAGAGGACCAATTGGCTCTCGTGGTAGCTCAAAATGTTCAGGATAATCAACATCCACCAGATACAAACCTTCCGCTTTTGCAGTTGCGCCGGCTACTTTTCGATCTTTAGCTTCTAAAAGCCACTGGATCCACTCTGGTTTCTGCTCACCTTTACCTACGGCAATAAGGCTACCCGTAATATTCCTCACCATGTGGTGAACAAACGCATTCGCTTTAATATCGATCACAATGTAGTGTCCATGACGAGTCACGTTCAAGTGAATCATGTTTCTCCATGGGCTACGAGATTGACAGTGTGTTGCCCTGAACGAAGTGAAGTCATTCTCACCAAGTAAGTACTGACCCGCTTCATGCATTTTTTTCTCATCAAGATGACCATGATAATGGCTCACACCTGAATTCAAAATGCCTGGGCGTAGTGCATGGTTAAAGATAATGTAGCGATAACGGCGGGCAGTAGCCGAGAAACGAGCATGGAAATCCTCATTCACTTCTGTCGCCCAACGAACCGCAATATCTTTTGGCATGTTGGCATTCGCGCCCATTGTCCATGCCACCATTTTACGATCGACATTAGTTTCAAAGTGAACGACTTGTCCCGTACCGTGAACACCGGCATCTGTACGACCTGCGCACATAACTTCTACAGGGTGATTCGCGACAACTGAAAGAGCCTTTTCCAATTCTTCTTGGACACTTTTCACGTCTCGTTGGCGCTGCCAACCAAAGTAGTGGGTACCGTTATATTCAATACCTAAAGCAATTTTCATGTTCTTGTTCTCTTTGAAAATGGGCGAGAAGTATATACGGAAATCAGTGCTAGCCCAAATAGGATGGGGCTAAAACTTCAATAAACAATCAGCATCGACCGAGACGATGCTGTTGAAAAACCAAATGAAACGATAGCGCTCTGTATCGCCTTAAAATAAAGGGTAGCCAACGCTACCCTTTCTGATTTGTAAATTTATCGACCGTTTAACGTATCGATAAGATTTTTTGCCTCTCGACGAATATCATCGCTGCCGTCAACGATTGCCTCTTCTAGAAGCTTAATTGCCCCTTGCGAGTCACTCATCTCGATGTAGATTTTGGCCAAATCAAGCTTACCCGCAGCTTCTGCATTGCTGTCGACATCATAATTGCCAATATCACCGATAACATCAGGGAATTCGTTAAGACCCACATCCAGTTTAAGCTCTTCATCGTCTGGATTAATGACTTCTTCACCTTCTTGCTCGACTTGAGCCATTAGCTCATCAATCGTCATGTACTGCTTATCACGACTGTTGCCTGATTCGGTTAGATTGTCTTGTTCAGCCCAATTCTCTTCTTTGATTTTCGGTTCAGCTTGCTGTTCAGCCGATGCCCAAATCTCTTGTTGGTCATCAGGCACATCATTATGCATGCTCGATTGTTGTTCTGGCGCTAGGTTAAAGCCTTTCCAGTCTTCGCCGCCGACTTCAAGCATGGCGTCAATATCTAACCCTGCGCTATCAATCGAAGTTGCGTCCAATGGCTTATCGAACATGTTGTCGACAGAGTCTTGAACATCTTCAGAAAGCAACTCAGCTAATGCTGTCTCATCAAAGTCATCAAAGCCTTCTAGTGGCTCGTCTTGAACCGCTGCAGGCGTTGAGTTTGGCTCTGAAGCCGCGCTCAGTGATTGTTCTGGCTGTGCAAAACCAGCCGGTTCAGAGTCTTCAGCATTCGAGAAATCATCAGCCTGACTATAGCTCTGCGGATTTGAGAACAGATCATGCAACGCATCTTGCTCTTCGCCTTGTGGGCTGAAAGAAGTCAGTGGTGTTGGCTTCTCAGCAAACGCATCAGAGATGGCTTCATCTTCACCATATTCAGGTAAATCAAACTCATCGAACTCTACGCCTTGGGCTTCCGCCACCGGCTCGGCATTGCTTTGCTCAATATCATCTAAAACAGAGTCTGCTTTTGCGCTTTCTTCATCGTACTCCGGAAGATCAAGGTCATCGAACTCGAACTTCTCTGTGTCAGGCGCTAAGTCTTGCTCTAACTGTGCTTCATCTGGTTCACTCACCACTTCCGCTAACGCATCGTCTTCACCAAACTCTGGTAGTTCGAAGTCATCAAGCGAGAATTCTTCTTCGCTTTCTGGTTTCGCAGTTTCAACTTGTGGTGCAGCATCTAACTGAGGCTCAGCGGTAGGTTGCGATTCAACACTTGATTGAGAGTCTATAGCAGGCGTTGCTGGCTCTGTTGTTGATTCAGCATCAGCTTCCGCTAGTGCGTCTTCTTCACTAAACTCTGGTAAGTCGAAATCATCAAACGAAAACTCTTCGTCGTCTTGCGCCTGAGCTATAACTTGGGCTTCAGTTTGAGGCTCAACACTTGGTTGAGCATCAATAGCTGGCGTTACTGGTTCTGGTGTTGATTCAGCATCAGCTTCCGCTAGTGCATCTTCTTCATTAAACTCTGGCAATTCGAAGTCATCAAACGAGAATTCTTCTTCGCCTTCTTGTCCTAGAACTTCAGCTTGTTCTGCTACTTCCGCTTGTGGTGTAGCTTCAACTTTCGGTTCAGCGACAGGTGTCACTAGCTCTGGTGTTACGTCAGTTTCCGCTAATGCTTCTGGTTCAGACGCCTCATCTTCAATCAGCCAATCATCGTCTTCTGGCACACCAAATTCATTTGGAATGATCTCTGGCATGTTTGCAGCACGAACTGGCTCTGGCTCTGGCTCTGGCTCTGGCTCTGGCTCTGGCTCTGGCTCTGGCTCTGGCAAGGATTCAACGACATCTTCAAGCTGATCGCTACCTTGGATTTTCGGTTCAAAGTCAAAATCAGAGTCAATGTTCGCTGGCGACTCTACATCGTCGATGGCTTCAGCTAACCAGTCTTCAACCGTTTCTTCTTCATCTTCAGAGATATCGTTCAAAGACGATGGCGAAGCTTGCTCTTGTACGTCGGCTTCTTTCGGCTCTGGTTCTTGTTGTGCGGTTTCTTCTTTAACTCGCTCTTCAAAATCTGGTTTGTCAAAATCAGAATTCTCAGATAACAGCGAGTCGATATCCAGTTCATCATCTTCAACCGATGATGCGGTTTCTTGCGCTGATACTTCGTCGCTGTCTAAAAGAGACGCTTGCTCTGGTTCAACCGTATTGTCAATTGATGGTTCAACAGGCTCTTCTATTGCTGGCAACAAATCATTGTCATCAGAAGTCATTAACTCATCAATCAACGCTTCGTCTGTTGTTTCTAGCGAGTCATCAAGCAAAGCATCCGTTGCCGGTGCGACACCGAACAAATCATCGATAAAACCATCACGATTAAAGGCTTCATCATTTTCTGGCTTAATGTCAGAACTTTCTTGAGTCATTTCAGAATCTAACGATTCATCAGTAACGACTTCAGGTTGTGGTGTTTCACTAATGTCCGGATCTTGCTCAGGCTCACCTTCAGAGGTTAACGGAGTAAGCTCAACGTCTGAGTCCTTTTCAGGCTCCTCATTGGCGTTGTCCAAACCAAAGGCTGCGTCTAACTCTTTATCAAACGTCTTATCTTCAGATTCAAGCTCGTCTTCAATGCCACTTGTCAGTAAGTCATCAAATGGGTCTAGAGATTCTGATTTTGATGCATCCGCTAAAAGCTCATCATCTGACAATTCACTATCAAGGAAATCATCCAATAAGTCGGTACTTTCGGCGTCGAGTTCGAAATCATCCTCGTCAGAGTCACCTATTAATTCATCCAAGGTTTCCGTGCTGTCTTCTGCGATGTTGAGGTCATCATCGGTCGATAAACCAGAAAGCTCTTCAAGCTCAGACAGAGAATCAAAGCCAAGAGGTTCGCTTTCAGACTCATCATCCGAATCGTCCCCTAGCATCTCATCAAGAAGGTCTGTCGAGTTACTTAGGTCTACGTCATCGCCTGCCAGTTGCTCATCAAGCAGATCAACGCTGTCTTGAGGTTCTTCATTTACGATGGGCTTATCGAACTGAGACAGAATGTTTTCGATATCATCATCAGACGCCAAACCACTGTTTAGGTTAGTGGCAATCTCATCGTCGCTATCGAGGTTGAAAGGGTCATTCGCTTGATCGTTCTGAGCAGCAACTTGGGCAAAGATGTCATCAATATCATCATTCGCTGTCGGTGAAGCTGGCTCAGGGGACTGTTGTTCAGAGATTAGAGCATCAATATCAAAATCGTCATTGCTCAAATCAACAGGCTTAGTCTCACTTTGTTGCTCAGAGGTAAGCGCATCGATGTCAAAATCATCGCTTGCTGGTGTTTCAGTGCTAGAAGGCGAATCACTTTGCTCTTCCGAAATCAGAGCATCAATATCGAAGCTGTCGTCATCTTCGTCATCAAGAGCAAACAGATCATCTAATAAAGATTGGTCTAGCTCGTTGGAACCGAGATCTTCAGTTTCAGACTCTTGAGATAGTAAAGCTTCAATGTCATCAGCAGACATTGCGTTATCATCAGAAAGATCAAAGTCGACATCATCAGTATCGACGGCGCTTTCCGCTGTTTTGTCTAGCGCACGTTCCATCTCTTCAAGGCCAAGCGCTTTCTCTTCGCCATTAACACTAATGCCGTTGCTGCTGTCTAAATCTAGATCGTCGAAGTTGGTGTCTAAATCACCGTTTTCGCCAATGCTAGCAAATGGGTCATCGTCTTCACCATCTAGATTGAAATCGAGATCAGATTCATCTAAACCGGCAAAGACATCGTCTTCTTCAGCTAGCGCTTGATCGTCAAACAACTTGTTGGCGTCATCTTCCGTACCAAACAAATCATCGTCTAACGACAGCTCGTTAAGGTCGTCCATCTCGTCGCCCAATGTAATAGGTGCAACGGTACTTGGTTCTGGCTGGAGCGGTTGTTCTTGAGTCGTCTGCTGTTGCTCATCATTTTTAGAACGACGGCCTAACAGCATCACAATGATCAAACCAAGTAGCAGACCTGGAATAATCGCAAGAGCCGCCACTAACCAACCATTCGATAACAATTCGTCCATGGCACTTGGTGCCATCTTTTCAATTTCGGCGTTCTTTCTGCGCTCTTCATCAAGCAGCTTTTCCACTTCGCTACGAATGCGGTCTTCATCACTGAGCTCTGTTTTTAGCTCATCCACTTCCGATTGAACATTCGATAACATCAAACGAAGTTGGTGATTTTTCTCTTCAAGTGACAGCAGTTCAGTTTCTGAAAGCTCTAGCTGCTTCTCTAACTTGTTCATCTCTTGGGTTGGTGCAGATTGAGCTAGAGATGATTGAGTTGGAGACAATGGCTTTTTAGCAGTTTCAGTAGTGCTTACTTGCTTAGCAGGAGTAACATTTTTTGCATCAGAACTCGGCGCTTTGGGTTTTGAAGCGACAGGCTTACTTGCAGGAGCATCAAGCTTAGCAAGATGTGAGTTCATGATGTTGATAGCTTGCTGCGTCGAGCTTGCACGTGCTTGCTCTAAAGAAGGCACGCGTAGATTGCTCGCAGGCAGCAGGCTATGGATATTCTGGTTTTCAAACGCTTGTGGGTTTAAGCGATAAATAGCCAACAGAGTTTGTTGGACTGAAACGGAGTTATCAGGGCGTAACTTTGAGGCAATAGACCACAATGTTTCTGAGCCGCGAGTTGGACCATAGAAACGTGAAGGCTCAGCGCTATTTGATTGCGCTCTTTGAAGTGGTTCTGAAAACGTAGGCGCTGATTGTATCTGGCCATTAGGCCCTACAACTCGAATGGAATCTGCACGAACAACGGAAATCTGAGTCGCAATGATAAAGGCAAAAGGCATTAACCACGGCTTGAAAATTTGAAACATAAAAGGCTCAGCTAGGTGCTTAAATTCGGAAAAGTGATGATCTATTAAATATATCGGATAAATGACGTAAAACTATAGAGATGAAAACAAAAAATGTGTTGCAGCAACAATATTCGCAGCAATTTCACACAATTTGACTAACAATATTTTTAATCGATTAAAAAAGCCCCACTAAAGAGTGAGGCTTTTTTATCAAAGCAATAAAGCTTAGAAGTAATCGCGAATCAGAACTTCAGCGATTTGAACTGCGTTTGTTGCTGCGCCTTTACGAACGTTATCAGCGACAACCCACATGTTTACGCCACTGTGATGGCTGATGTCGTTACGAATACGACCAACCATTACGTGGTCTTTACCACCTGCATCACGAACTTGAGTTGGGAAGTCTAGCGCTTGGAATACTTCAACACCTTCTGTGTTCTCTAGAAGCTGAACCACTTGCTCTGCACCGATTGGTGCGCGAGTTTCAATGTGTAGAGATTCTGCGTGACCGTAAAATACTGGTACGCGGACACAAGTCGGGTTCACTGTGATTGAAGAGTCAGCAAAGATTTTTTGAGTTTCCCAAACCATCTTCATCTCTTCACGCGTGTAGCCGTTCTCTGTAAATTCATCGATTTGAGGAATACAGTTGAAAGCGATTTGTTGTGAGAACGCTGAGTTTTCAGCTGGCATACCGTTAAGAAGCTTAGCCGTTTGACCCGCTAGCTCATCGATACCTGGCTTACCTGCACCAGACACAGATTGGTAAGTTGAAACGTTAATACGCTCAAGGCCCACTTCATCGTGAATTGGTTTTAGCGCTACTACCATTTGGATAGTCGAGCAGTTAGGGTTCGCGATGATGTTACGGTTACGGAACTCAGCAATCGCTTCAGGGTTCACTTCAGGCACAACCAGAGGAACATCGTATTCGTAACGGAAGCGTGATGTGTTATCGATGACAACCACACCTTCATCAGCCGCAATTGGAGCCCAACGCTCTGAAAGCTCGCTACCTGCAGAGAAAAACGCAATATGTACTTGAGACCAATCGAAGTCTTCTACGTTTTGTACTTGTATTGTTTTGCCGTTAAAACGGGAAGTTTTGCCTTCACTACGTTCACTTGCTAGTAAGTGCATTTCACCGACAGGGAATTTACGCTCTTTAAGTACTTCAAGAATGGTTTCACCAACCGCACCAGTCGCACCTAAAATAGCAATATTAAATTCTTGGCTCATTGTTTCTCTCTTTTATAAAGTTGGCTTTACCATAAAACCGAGTTTAGATAACGGCGTTAAATTACAAGATTCGTCGCCCGTTAACTCGACTGCACTGTACTCTCTGCGGTCCCAATATTCTTTACGCATCTTGTCAAAAGAACCCGGCGTAACGATATTGCGACGGAATAAGGCGTCGTCTTTGCGCACATCATAGATCAACTGAGTCAAATTGTGCAGTGTTGCTTCATCCCAAGCTCTATCTAATTTCATTTGAGGTACAGGCGCTGTCGGCAATAAGTCGCTTGCATACGCACGCTGTTCAGTACCTAAAAATTCACAATAACTGTTGAAGATCATCGTGGTACCACGCGCTTTACCTTCTAAACCGTAGCCCGCTACGTGAGGCGTTGCAAAAGCGAGTAACGGAAGAAGCTCAAAGTCGACTTCAGGTTCAAACTCAAACACATCAAGCACTGCAGTGAAACCATCGGCTTTTTGCAGGCGAGCTTTTAGCGCTTGGTTATCAACCACAGGACCGCGAGCTGCATTAATCAGGATTTGATCAGCACGTAAGTTGTTCAGCACTTGCTCACTGATCAAGTGATGCGTTGGATACTGACCCGTCTTAGTGATTGGCGTGTGTAATGTAATAACGTCTGATTGTTCAAGCAAAGTCTCTAACTCAGTAAATTCGCGAGTATCACCCTCTTGCTGTTTTAGAGGGTCGTTCAGCAGAACTTTGATACCAATACCTTCAAGGCACTTCGCTAAGTAACTGCCCACTTGACCACAGCCGATAATACCAACCGTTTTATCAAAAACAGAAAAGCCTTGTTGCTGCGCAAGCACCATCATCGCACTGAACGCGTACTCAGCAACACCCACCTTGTTACAACCAGGTGCCGCAGTAAAGAAAATGCCACGCTCTTTCATCAACTCTTGGTCAACGTGATCCATGCCAGCCGTCGCAGTACCAACAAACTTCAGCTTATTGGCTTTGCTGATCAATGACTCGTTTACCTTGGTAACAGAGCGAATCATCAATGCGTCTACGTCAACTAGGTCGTCAGCTGTTAATGTGCGACCAGACTTCATTGTCACTTCCCCTAGCTGGCTAAAAAGCGCTTCAGCGTAAGGCATATTTTCGTCGATTAAGATTTTCATTTGGCGAGTACTTTTGTTGGGGTCTATCGACCTAAATGTGAATTGAAATGATTGTGCAAAATTCCACACACGGTGTCGAGTAGCAATTGGAATACATTATAAATAAAGGGCTGAATCACCTAACCTTGGCAGACAAGAACCGAAACCAGAGTGAACACCCAAGATCAAACGGCTAAAACGAAAAATGCCCGATTGAATAAACAATCGGGCAAACATCCAGAACAAAAGGATCCTATCTCGCTCTCCAGGAGACAGAGTCTTGCGTCTGTTCAACCAGTACTAACCAAAGTCAGTACTGGTCAAGCTCTGGAAACCTTTCAATCTCTAAACCCAGATTTAAAAACTATGTTCAAAAAACACGTTTACCAACCTGCGTCTAAAAACTTTGTTCTGATGGTCATTATTACTGGGTGACCTGTGCGTGTTGAATCGGCACTAGCGCAACCCTTTAACGATTAACCTTGTCTCTGTAACTCAAGCTTAAGTTAAGCTTGGTACTTTTTGATTACTAGCGTTGCGTTCGTACCGCCGAAACCAAAACTGTTAGACATAACTGTAGTTAGCTCTTGATCACGAGCTTCAGTTACGATGTCTAGGCCAGCAGCAGCTTCGTCTAGGTTCGAAACGTTAATGCTTGGAGCGATAAAGCCGTTATCTAGCATTAGCGTTGAGTAAATAGCTTCGTGTACGCCAGCAGCACCTAGAGCGTGACCTGTCATCGCTTTAGTTGCAGAAATTGCTGGGCTGTTGCCACCAAATACTTCTTGGATAGCGCCTAGCTCTTTAACGTCGCCAACTGGAGTTGAAGTACCGTGAGTGTTCACGTAATCAACGCCATCAACGTTTTGCATCGCCATCTTCATACAACGAACCGCACCTTCACCAGAAGGAGCAACCATGTCGTAGCCATCTGAAGTTGCGCCGTAGCCTACGATTTCACCGTAGATTTTTGCGCCACGAGCAACAGCGTGCTCAAGCTCTTCGATAACTAACATGCCGCCGCCACCAGAGATAACGAAACCATCACGGTCTGCATCGTAGGTACGAGAAGCCAGCTCTGGCGTGTCGTTGTACTTAGTAGAAAGTGCGCCCATTGCGTCGAACATCATAGTCAGAGACCAATCCAGTTCTTCACCGCCACCAGCGAATACAACGTCTTGCTTACCAAGTTGGATAAGCTCCATTGCGTGACCAATACAGTGTGCAGATGTCGCACATGCAGAGCTCATAGAGTAGTTCACACCACGGATTTTGAAAGGAGTTGCTAGACAAGCAGAAACCGTAGAAGCCATTGTACGTGGAACCATGTATGGACCAACGCGCTTCACGCCTTTCTCACGGATGATGTCTACCGCGTTTACTTGGTTTAGAGATGAAGCACCACCTGAACCCGCAACGATACCCGTGCGGTCATTAGATACTTGATCTTCAGTTAAGCCAGAATCAGCAATTGCTTGCTCCATTGAAAGATAAGCGAATGCCGCTGCATCACCCATAAAGCGCATTTTTTTGCGATCGATATGGTCAGCAGGGTTCATTTTTAGGTTACCCCATACTTGAGAGCGCAAGCCATTTTCCTTGAACTGCTCTGAAGCGGTAATACCAGATTTACCCTCTTTCAGTGATGCTAAAACTTCTTCGACGTTGTTACCGATACTTGAAACAATACCCATACCGGTGATTACGACTCGTTTCATGTGACATTCCTATAATTCTAAATTCAGCTAGATGATAACTAAGAAGCCTAACAAAAGTGGTCAGCTTTCCTAGAAATTCGTACAATCCCTACCAACATATCGCTTCAAATCACAAAATGATAGATTTTATGACTTCAATTACTAATGCAGAACTGGAATGGAATGAGTCTGGCACGCCAGTTTCAGACCAATTTGACGACGTTTACTTCTCCAATGTTAACGGTTTAGAAGAAACTCGCTACGTCTTTTTAAAGCAAAACCACCTTCCAGAGCGTTGGCTTGAACATGAACAACGCCGCTTTGTGATTGCTGAAACCGGCTTTGGCACAGGTTTGAACTTTCTTGCAGTTTGGCAATGGTTCGATGCTTTTCTTAAAGATAACCCACAAGCGATGACCAAAGAGTTACATTTCATCAGTTTTGAAAAATATCCTTTAAATAAAGAGGATCTGATCAAAGCACACCAATCGTGGCCAGAATTAGCCGAGTATGCGACGAAACTCCAAGAACACTACCCTATTGCTCTACCTGAATGTCACCGCATTGTGCTGGGCGACGGTGCAATCACGCTTGATTTGTGGTTTGGCGATATTAAAGATTGCATGCCCAACGTACCAACCCCGCGTGAAGGTTTGGTTGATGCTTGGTTCTTAGACGGTTTTGCTCCGAGCAAGAACCCAGAGATGTGGAATCAAAACCTATTCAACGGCATGGCTAAGCTCGCTAAGCAAGATTGTAGCTGCGCCACCTTCACCGCTGCTGGCTTTGTTCGCCGTGGCTTAATTGAAGCTGGCTTTGAAATGAAAAAGGTCAAAGGCTTTGGTACTAAGCGAGAAATGATCGCCGGCCGACTTGGCGAAAAGCACGCTCACACCAACATCAAACCTTGGTATGGCCTCGCTCAACACACTGAATCCCAAGACATTGCGATCATTGGTGGTGGTGTCGCCAGTGCTGCATTAGCCAAAACGCTAAGCCGTCGTGGCAAAAATATCACCCTTTATTGTGAACATCCACAAGCTGCGGGCAATGCCTCAGGTAACAACCAAGGTGCGATTTACCCGCTATTAAGCGAAGCGACCTCGAACGTGTCTCGCGTGTTTGGCCCGGGATTACTGTTTGCTCGTCAATTTATTAATCAAGCGGCTCAGTCTATTCAATTTGATCACAGTTGGTGTGGCGTGAACATCTTGATGTGGGATCAAGGCTCCACTAAAAAGCTCAACCGCATGTTGGAAGGCAACTTCCACACCGACCTGATTCAGCGTTTATCGCCAGAGCAAGCCAACGAAAAGATTGGCTTACCCGTCGATAAAGAGAGTGTTTACTTTCCGCTGGGTGGTTGGCTAAGCCCTCTGCAACTGACTCAAGGCTTGATTAGCAAGTTAGAAGAGAACAACCAAGTAAGCGCGCACTATCAACATCAAGTAACGCAACTTGAGTGGCTCGAAGCTGAACAACAATGGATACTGACGATGGATACACCTCAAGGTGAGATTCAAACCAAGCACGACCAAGTGGTTGTCGCGAATGGACACAAGTTCACTCAGTTTGAACAAACTCAGCCAGTACCACTGACTCCGGTTAAAGGCCAAGTGAGCCATATTCCGACCACGGAAAATCTCAGCCAGCTAAAAACCGTGTTGTGCTTTGATGGCTATTTGACGCCACAGAACCCCAACAATGGTCATCACTGTATTGGTGCGAACTACGACAAAACCAATATCGACCAAGAATTTGATATTGAGGTTCAGCAGCACAATGGCGAGCGCCTACATGGGTCACTACCAGACCAAGCATGGACAAAAGATGTCGATACCAGTGACAACTTAGCGCGCCAAGGTATCCGAAGCGTAAGCCGTGACCACCTTCCGTTTGTCGGAAACATTGGTGACTTTGAAGCCATTAAGGAGCAGTACCAAGATCTCCACAACTTCAACCCGCAGCGTGACTCGGTTGAGGATGTAGAAACGGTAACAAGCTTCCCTAACCTTTATTGCTTTATCGGACTGGGTTCACGTGGTTTGAGCTCTGCACCATTATTGGCTGAAGTATTAGCATCACAGATCTGTGGCGATCCGCTGCCCTTGCCTGTTGATGTGCTTGAGGCGATTCACCCAAGTCGAATGTGGGTACGCAGACTGCGTAAAGGTAAGGCATTAACGGCTGGATGGGTTGCTGACAAGCATTCTAAATCAAAGCCGTAGTTTCTAGTTCAGCTAATCTGAATATCTGAAACTAATAAGTTAAAAGCTAAAAAGCCCGAACGACATTGTGTCGCTCGGGCTTTTTGTTATTCGTGTTGTTCTAAACGAAGCTGTATTTACAGCTTAGCAACCGCGTCTTTAATCTGTAGAACGATCTCTTCGTTGCTGATAGAACCAGATTCAAAATCAAAGTTATCGTAGAAGCTTGGTACTGAAACTGACGCTTGCACGTTTCCACCGAAGTAAGGTGCAGAACCTGTCGCTGCGCCAAGTACCGTTTGTGCGCCGCCAGGGCCTGGTGAAGTCGCTAGGTAAACCGCCGGCTTCTCGCCAAATACTGAACGCTCAATGCGTGTCGCCCAATCAAATAGGTTTTTATACGCAGCTGGGTAGTGACCATTGTGTTCTGCGAACGAGATAACAAACGCATCAGCTTCAGCTAGGTCGCGCAAGAATGCTTGAGCGCCTTCCGCTTGGCCAATCTCTTTTTCAGTGTCTTCACTGAACATAGGAACATTGTAATCGTTGATGTCTAGGACTTTAACTTCAGCACCTTCAATCAAGTTTGCTGCGTAAGTTGCTAGTGTTTTGTTGATTGAGGTAGAACTTGTGCTTGCGCCAAATGCGATAACTTTCATGATGTGACCTTTCTGTAATTCCGTTAAGTGGGATTAGAATAACGTAGTAAGAAAATGTAACCATCACAAGAAATGAACGGACTCATTCAAAAATTTCGAACGAGTCTCAAATAAACCAGTTCGCTCAGCAAAATGGGAAAGGAAGGGACTGAGCGGATAGTATTAATACATCGAGATTAAGCTTGGTTTTGTAGCTCAACCCAAAGGTCATTAACGATAGTGCGGTCTGCTGGTGTTAGTTCAGAGCGAGCGTCGTCTAGGCTCTGTTCAATACGAGCTTTTACTTCAGCCACATCTTCAATGCCTTCTTCTTCACATGAAGCCACTGAAAGAGAAATATGACCACGTAAGTAACCACCAGCAAACAGTTCATCGTCTGATGCGTTTTCAATGCGAGCATCAATTACTTCAAGTAGTTTTTCTTCAAATTCGATAATCATAATATTCTCTTATTTCACAATAAATTGGCTAGCACATAAAGGTTCTACATCGTAGAAGCTGCGTAATGCTTCAGAGAGCATTTTCACGCGAGGCGGAAAGCCTACTTCAAAGATACCCATAACTTCGCTATGTACTTTATTCATAAAGGCCAAACGATCTGGCTCAAAATCGCCGTGTAGATTGTCACAGCTGACATTAAAAGGAAAGCCTGCGCTCATCGCAATGATCCATTCATACGCTTGTGGGCGAATTTCTACTTTTTCAAACTCAGCTTGAACCGATTCCGTTCGACCGTCAGGTTCATACCAATAGCCAAAATCTTCCAGTAAACGACGCTCAGGCCCAGCAACGCACCAGTGTGCGATCTCATGGAGTGCAGAGGCGTAAAAGCCACGTGCGAACACGATTCGATGGTGTGGGATAGTATCATCAGCAGGCGAATAGATCGGCTCATCAGCCCCTAGCTCTAGTTTGGTATTAAAGCTTTCAAAAAAGGTCTGATTGAAGATATCGATAATGTCTGAGTATTGGTGTGTCATAAAATCAAATTTAAGTAAAAATAACTGGGGCATTTTGCTTTTTTTTAAGCGCTCGGTAAAGCCCTATCAAGCGTAATGACATCGGGTTCGCCATTATACTTTGCAGTGACAATCGATTGCCATTCCCAGATTACACCACTTTAAGGTGAATGATTAGTTTAGCTAATCTGAAACGCCCATTCACGGTACAAATATTCATTCGTCAACAAGCATTTTTACTACTACACTCGCGCTTCATTTTATATCCCTAAGGCCTATAAGACTCGAGTTTATAGACCTAAATTATAGAGCTACAGCAATGCTACTAAGTGTTTTGTATATCATTGGCATCACGGCAGAAGCCATGACCGGCGCTCTCAGTGCAGGCAAACAAAAAATGGATTGGTTTGGTGTAATGCTGGTTGCGAGCGCAACGGCAATTGGCGGCGGTACAGTACGCGATATCTTACTTGGCCATTACCCTTTAGGTTGGGTTGAAAACCCTCAGTATCTGGCCATCACCTGTATAGCAGGTGTTATTACAACCGGGTTGGCGAAATGGGTTATCAAGCTAAAAGGTTTGTTTATTCACTTGGATGCCTTAGGCCTAATCGTATTCAGTATCATTGGTACCAAAGTAGCGATGACCATGGGTCTGCACCCGATGATTTGCATGGTATCGGCATTAGTGACAGGTGTCTTTGGTGGTTTGTTACGTGACCTTATCTGTCGTCAAACACCATTGGTGTTACATGAAGAGCTGTATGCCTCTGTCGCACTTGTCGCTTCAGGTTTGTACCTAGGTTTGCTTGAGCTTGGCATCAACGACGTCACGGCGACAATTGTGACGCTTGTAGTTGGTTACTTGCTGCGCATGGCGGCTGTAAGATTCAAATGGAGTTTGCCTTCGTTCCAGCTTGATCCTGAAAGTTCAGTGCATTAATGGATTAAGAGCCTTAAGCTGCTAGCTGTCTTTAATGACGATAGTCGCTAACCGGACGAATAATCCTGCTAATGTGAAAAAGGGTTACTTCATTACGAAGCAACCCTTTTTTGTTTCTACCAATTCTATTCTAAATAAAAAGAAGCAGAATTAGATTTGTGGTGTTTCAGTTGTCACACCAAAGTTTTGACCACGATGACGTAGCAAGTGGTCAAGCAGCACGATAGCCAGCATTGCTTCTGCAATAGGTACCGCACGGATGCCAACACATGGATCGTGACGACCTTTCGTGATTAGCTGCGTTGCTTCACCATCTTTCGTGATTGTGTCACCAGGTACAGTGATGCTTGATGTTGGTTTAAGCGCAATGCTTGCCACAATATCTTGACCAGTAGAGATACCACCTAAGATACCGCCAGCATGATTGCTGCTGAAACCTTCTGGAGTTAATGGGTCACGGTGTTCACTACCGCGTTGATTAACAACATCGAAGCCATCACCAATCTCAACACCTTTCACAGCGTTAATGCTCATTAGAGCGTGCGCGATGTCAGCATCTAGACGATCAAAGATTGGCTCACCAAGGCCTACTGGCACTTTAGTCGCAACCACTTGAATCTTCGCACCGATCGAGTTGCCTTCTTTTAGCAAGTCACGAATCAGTTGATCAAATTCTGGTACTTTGTCGGCATCTGGACAGAAGAAAGCGTTGTTTTCAATCTCGTTCCAATCCACTTTATCAATTGAGATATCACCCATTTGAGAAAGGTAAGCTTGGATTTCAACACCAAATTCTTGTTTTAGGTATTTCTTCGCAATTGCACCTGCAGCAACACGCATTGCAGTTTCACGAGCTGAAGAACGACCACCACCTCGGTAATCACGCACACCGTACTTTTGATGGTACGTATAGTCAGCGTGGCCAGGGCGGAACTTGTTTTTAATTTCGGAATAGTCTTTAGAGCGTTGGTCTGTATTTTCAATCAATAGACCAATAGAAGTACCCGTAGTTTGGCCTTCAAATACACCTGATAAGATTTTCACTTCATCCGCTTCACGACGAGCCGTTGTATAGCGAGAAGTGCCCGGACGACGACGGTCCAGATCTTTCTGCAGATCTTCTTCGGTAATTTCTAATCCTGGTGGGCACCCGTCTACGATACATCCTAGTGCGATACCGTGACTCTCTCCGAATGTGGTCACTCGAAAGTGTTGTCCGATACTGTTTCCTGCCATTGCTTCCTCTAAATCAGCCATCAATCAGAAGGTTTGATTCCTAAACCGACTGGCTAATAGCTTTACTTGTCTATTCTTCGTGAATTCATAGTGGCTTTATTACCAAATGATGTAAACCCCAAAAAACGAACAATTTTAACTTTCTATTACATAAGCCGAATGAAACGAATAACAGAAGAAAATGAGTCGCGCTTGAAAAGAAGTGTTTTATGATATGTAAAATGCAAAAAACCCGACAACTCGGAGAGTTATCGGGTTTCTTTAAATAATGGCACGCCCTGAAGGATTCGAACCTTCGACCACCTCCTTAGAAGGGAGGTGCTCTATCCAGCTGAGCTAAGGGCGCGCTACAGGAACGAATTATACGAATTCGAATCAGTAAAGCAACGGCTTTATGTAACATTCTGATCTAAGTGGGTAAAAAAAGGCCAACAAACATATAAGTGTTGGAAAACAGACCAAAGCAAACGTTTGCTTGATGGTAATCAAAAAGATTTTCTGGAATAATGCGCCAAAAACATCAGCCACTAACTTGAATATCAATACTAAGGAAATTCATGACTGCTCAAAATATTGATGGAAAGCTAATTTCTCAAACGGTTCGCTCCGAAGTTGCTGCACGTGTAAAAGCTCGTACTGAAGCTGGATTACGCGCTCCGGGCCTAGCGGTTGTTTTAGTGGGTGAAGACCCTGCTTCTCAGGTTTACGTTGGAAGTAAGCGTAAAGCGTGTGAAGAAGTTGGCTTCGTATCTAAATCTTACGACTTGCCAGCCACTGCGACAGAAGACGAATTGTTAACACTGGTAGACCAACTGAACGACGATCCAGAGATCGACGGTATTCTTGTTCAACTGCCTCTACCAGCTGGCATTGATAGCACTCACGTTCTTGAGCGTATCACGCCAGAAAAAGACGTTGATGGCTTCCACCCATACAATGTCGGCCGTTTGGCTCAGCGCATGCCTAAGCTTCGCTCTTGCACGCCAAAAGGCATCATCACGCTGCTTGACCGTTACAACATCGACTTACGTGGTAAGCACGCGGTTGTGGTTGGCGCATCAAACATCGTAGGTCGCCCAATGACGCTAGAGCTTCTTCTAGCAGGTTGTACGACGACAACATGTCACCGCTTCACCAAAGACCTTGAAGGTCACGTGCGTCAAGCAGACGTTGTTGTAGTTGCCGTTGGTAAGCCTAACTTCATTCCTGGCGCTTGGATTAAGAAAGGCGCTGTTGTGGTCGATGTTGGTATCAACCGTTTAGAATCTGGCAAACTAGTGGGCGACGTTGAATACGACGTAGCGAAAGAAAGCGCAAGCTTCATCACACCTGTGCCGGGTGGTGTTGGCCCAATGACGGTTGCGAGCCTAATCGAGAACACCATGATCGCTTGCGAGCAATTTCACTCGAAGTAGTCCGCAGCGCATATAAATAAAATTAGAAAGCCGCAACGTGATGAACGTTGCGGCTTTTTTGATGCTTTGGTACTTAGCTATTCGTTTTTACAACGGGGTGACTCGCTTTTGATGAAGTGCTCGTTGCTACTTATCTGGAGTCTCGACTTTTTCCGTCTGTTCAGAAGGCGGTAATAAACTAATAAGCTCACACTCCGTTGATATGAGTTTTTCCAACTCAGATCCTTGTGTAATTAAACGGAAATCACCGCCATTAATCACCCCAAGAGGAATGGCTTTAGGATACAAAGCGTTAAACTCTTTTAAATCAAATGCCTCGGTCAAACCTGTACTTTTAATTTGGCTACCCTGAGCCATCAACGAGTTAAGCTTAGAATAGGTGATCCCTTCCGAAAACAGACTTCTATTGCCATCGCGGCTCACTTGGTGCCTTTCATGTTTATTCTCTGAGGATTCAAGCTCAAACACCTTATTCTCACCAAACTCGTCTTGATAGTGCATGCTAACTAACGGGTTGGTTTGACGATAAGGCGACACGATCATCGCACGCCCTATTCCATCCAATTCCAGATTATTTTCAGCGTGGCTCGAAGCTGGGTTACCAAAATAAACATTCAAGTTTTCCATGCGCGCTAAGCGAATGCTTTCCCAGTTGGTATCGGCAAGCACACTGTTGATGTTGTGTGTCGCCAACACTTTGGCAAACTGGCGTGAAAACTGAGTCGCACCAAAGAAGATAACGCCTTGTGCCTTCTCTTGAGTCACACCTAGCCTTCTCGCCCACCAACTCGCGGTAAGGCTCTGAATCACAACCGTACCGATGATGACCAAGAACACCATTGGCACCAGTAAATCTGCGCCTTCAATTAATTGCTTCTCTTGAAGTTTGATTGCAAACAGAGAAGAAACCGCGGCTGCAACGATCCCGCGCGGTGCCATCCAGCTCAAAAACCATTTATCCGCAGAGGTAAGATCCGTGCCGATCCCGCTGATCCACACACTCAAAGGACGCGCCACCAGCATCACTACCGCTAACAAGCCAACCCCACCCCAACCTATCGAGAGGAAGGTTCCGGAGTCGAGTCTGCTCGCTAACAGAATAAACAACGCAGAAATAAGTAACACGGTCAGGGTTTCTTTGAATTCGATGATGTCTTCGATATCCAAGCCCTTCACGTTGGCAAGCCAGATCCCCATGATGGTCACGGTTAATAAACCCGATTCTTCACTCAGATCATTAGAAAACGAGAACGCCGCCAACATTAGCGTCAGCACAGCCACATTACGTAAATAGTGCGGTACCCAATGCCCTTGCAGCATCTTGGCAATCAAATGGCCACCGATGATCCCTAAGCCTAAACCTATGACTAACGTCAGGCCCAGAGCTGACAGAACGTGTCCGGTAGGGTCGGCAGAAGAAACAATGTACTCGTAGACGAGAACCGCAAACAGAGCGCCAATCGGATCAATTACTATCCCTTCCCATCGCAAAATGCTGCCAAGAGAAGCTTTGGGCTGAATACTACGCAGCATAGGCACAATCACTGTCGGGCCCGTCACCACTACCAAGGCTCCGAATAGCGCCGCTAATGGCCAATTAAAGTTAACAAAGTAATAAGCACCGACCACGATACACGCCCATGTAATCAGCATGCCGACACTCACTAGATGAGTCACCATGCGACCATGGCCTCTGATCTCCTTGAAATTAAGCGTCAATGCGCCTTCAAACAGAATGATGGCAACACCTAATGAAATCAGCGGAAATAGCACTTCGCCAAAAATGGCATCTGGGTTAAGGACATTTAAACCGGGGCCCAATAGCAGGCCGACAATGAGAAGAGGGAGAATAGCGGGAAGACGCAAACGCCAGCCCAGAAGCTGACAGGCTAAAGACAAGAGTCCAATTAGCGCCAAAGAAGAAGTAATCGACAAATCCATTTATGCCCCTAAATAATTTGTGCCACACCCTGTGATACAAACCTATTTGCTAAAACAAGAAAGCCTACGTCATTAAACTATAGGCTCTCTTTTTCGTGCTGACCGAATATTATTGTGATTAATCAGTCACTTTACTATAGGGGAAATAAAGTGACTGACTCATCCACTCGGTGCTTAATGATTAAACTAGGTACTTACAGTGAAAGTACCACGCCAGCAATCGCGGCACTCATTAGGTTAGCAAACACACCTGCACAAATCGCTTTAAAGCCGTATTGTGAGATGAAAGAGCGACGCTCTGGTACCAAGCTACCTAAGCCACCGATAAGAATCGCCATGGTAGAGATGTTAGCAAAGCCACATAGAGCGAAAGTTACGATCGCTTGCGAGTGCTCACTTAGTGCCTCTTTAGCATCCATTAGTTGGATGAAAGCCACGAACTCGTTCACGACAATCTTGTTACCGATCAATGAGCCCGCAACCACAGCCTCAGACCACGGTACACCGATCAGCCATGCAACGGGTGCAAACACATAACCTAGGATAAGTTCGAAGCTTAGGTTTACGCCAAACCAGCCGCCAACGATACCTAGCAAGCCATTCAGCATTGCAATCACACTGATAAAGGCAAGAAGTGTTGCACCCACCGCAACGGCAATACGAAGTCCAGACATAGCCCCATCTGCCATCGCCTCAACTACGTTTGTTGCTCGTGGAATTTCTACATCAGACTCAATATTTTCTTGAGCGTCATTTGGGCTGCCAGGTACTAAGATTTTAGCCATCAATAGGCCGGCTGGTGCAGACATGAATGCCGCAGCGATCAGGAAGTTTAGGTCAACGCCAAGCGATGCATAACCCACTAGCGTACCACCAGCTACAGACGCCAAACCACACACCATCACAGCAAACAGTTGTGAATCTGTCATGTGTTTTAAGTAAGGCTTAACCACCAATGGCGCTTCAATCATGCCGACAAAGATATTGGCAGTCGCAGACAATGATTCCGCACGACCTGTGCCCAAGAACTTCTGTAGCGCACCACCAATAAGGTTGATCACCTTTGGCATAAAGCCGATGTGGTACAAGCCTGAAATCAGTGCAGAGAAAAAGATAATGATGCCAAGAACATTAATCGCGAAAACAAATCCGTTATTAGTTAGGCCACCAAATAGGAAGTTAATCCCCTCTTGACCGTAGTTGATCAAGCTAGATACCGCACCCGTGGCTGCATTCAACGCTTCTTTACCCATTGGTACATACAGAACCAATAGCGCGAATGAGATTTGTAATAAGAAAGCCAAAGAGACTGTTCTTAGTGGAATATTTTTTCTGTCCGTAGATAGTAACCAAGCGGCAACTAAAATAGTGATAATTCCAAGTAGGGAAGCCATGTGCGTCAACCTAAAAGTTGTAGGTAGGAAAGGCGACGCATTCTATAGAGGAAATCGTTTGCGGCAAGCTGAGGTTGTTAATGTGATGTTGGGGTAATCACGATTTAACTATGAGTATAATTAAGTTATTGAATTTTAATAATTAACTTTGATTAAAAAGCGTACTTTTTCCATATGGAAATTATATTTATAGATTAGGAAACAGTTAGCGATGCAGTTCAACGCAAGTTTTGAGGTTTTTGTCCCAATACGTCGGCGACCCGATATGATCTTTAATGAACTCAATCACTGCCGAAAGCTTCTTCGGCATATTCTTTCGGCTCGGGTAAACGGCATAGAATGGCATCAGCTGACTGGCTCTCCACTCTGGCAATACTTGAATGAGCTTGCCCGTTCTAAACTCTTCTTTCACTAAGTAAGTCGCCAAATAAGCAACGCCCCACCCTGATACTGCCGCGTCTCGTACTGCCTCAGCCAAATCGACTGAGTAATCGCCCGCGACTTTGACGCTGAGGTTTTCTTGCCCGTTGTCAAACGCCCACGATGTGTAATCTCGTTCACGGCTGCGATAGATAAGACAGTTATGGTCAATCAAATCGGAAGGTACATGTGGCGTCCCAGCCTTAATCAGATAATCCGGTGACGCAGCCACCACAAACTGACTGTCGGCTAATCGCTGCGCAATGTAACCTTCAGGCAAATCTTCATTGTTGGTGATCCAGAGATCCAAGCGCTCTTCAATCATGTCCACCTTATAGTCGAACAAGTGGACCTCGATTCTCAACTGAGGATAAAGCTGTCTGAGTTGATCAATCGCCGGAATGATATGGAGTGTGCCAAATGACTGCGACAAACCGACGCGTAGTATTCCAGAGATATCATCGCGCTGGCTATCCATATCCATCTGTGCTGCTTTCACCGTGTTAAACAGCTGCTCACAATGTTGATAGAACACGTCTCCCGCTTCAGTGAGCGTTAAGCTTCGTGTTGTCCTTTGCACCAGCTTGATGCCTATAGAGTCTTCAAGCAAAGCGACTTGCTTACTGATATGGGACACCGAAACGTTCAAGCTTTTTGCAGCACTGGTAAAGCCTTCGTGCTTGATCAGCGCATGGAATATCACCATCTGTGCAGCTCTATCTGTTAGCACAAGATCACCTTATTAAATCTCTGAAATATAAAATCAAAAAGGACTCCGAAGAGTCCTTTAGTTCGTTCTGCCTATGATAGGCCAAATGCTATTCAAAGCGACTTAGGTCTGTTAATCAAACTTAATTCTGTCGGCTAGGTGGCTTACTGCCAAAGCAAAGTAGTAAGAACGATTCCACTTCATTAACACATTGTAGTTGTTATAAATGAGGTACGAACGTCCGGTTTCATCATCCGGCATGATTAACCAAGCTTTAATGTCTTCATCAAGTGTTGGCAGTGGGCGATCGTCATAGCGTTTAATACCGAGTTCAGACCACTCTTTTAAGTATTTCGCTTTGTCTTCGTCTCGACCTTGTAAATCGATCGACACAGTTGACGGAACATGAACCTGACGACCCCAAGTATATTTGTCATCCCACCCTGATTGGCTGAGATAATTGGCCGCCGAAGCAAATACGTCTTCTTCAGTGCCCCAAATGTCTTTCTTGCCATCACCACTGCCATCAGCGGCGTAAGCTAAGAATGAGCTTGGCATAAACTGAGGTTGACCCATCGCACCAGCCCAAGAGCCTTTCATCTCTTTTGGTGCAATATGGCCTTGATCAAGAATCTTCAATGCCGCCATCGCTTCGCTACGGAAGAAAGCTTCTCGGCGTCCTTCATAAGCCATGGTCGTTAGGGCGTCGATAACGCTGTAATTGCCCGTGAACTTACCAAAATTACTCTCAACGCCCCATAGCGCGACAATGAATCTTGGTTGAACACCATATTCATCACCAATACGCTTTAACGCGGTGTAATGCTCCTTGTAGAGTGACCTTGCTTGCTTCACTTTCCAATCTGGAACCGCTCGTGGAATGTATTCATCCAGAGTCAGTTTTTTCTCAGGTTGGTTTTTGTCGGCTTTTACCGCTCTTGGCTTAAACGTTACACCATCAAAGGCTTCATCAATGATCGCTTCAGAGATGCCTTCTTCACGGCCTTGTTGTTTTAGTTTTTCTACATATTGCTCGAAGCTCAGTTCTTCAGCTTGTACTGAACTTATGGTCAGGCTATTACCCAATAGTAATGCCGACACAGCCAATATGGTTTTCGAAAATTTACTCAACGATCACTCCTCCTTGAATTGAGGTGGCTATCACTCTTCGTCTTGAGATTTCTGTTGAGCTTTACGCTCTTTATGAAGCTCAAGTTCGTTAACTGGTGGTGGCGGAACCTGTAAAAAGAAACCATCGGTATTCAGTGATTCTTTCACTTTTTCGATGTTTACTTGAGCCAGTTTACGGCCATCCATTTTAATTACCATTACAAAACTAGGTTTACCAAACATTTGCATCAATGCGTCAGGAACTTGTGAAAAATCATCCTTCTTAGGGATATAAAGGTATGTTCCTTCTTTCTTTGAGCTTTTATATATAGAACACAGCATGACAAACCTTTTAATTGATTATGACTACAAAACTCTCACTTGCGAGATCAATAGTTTATGTTAGGGAAATATTGGGAACAAAACGTCCATTTGACAACAAGATTACTTGCTGTGCTTGGTTTGGGAATATAACATGATAAACCTAGTTTCAGGCAATGCCCTTTATTTTATTGATAAAGAAATTGTACTAATCCGCTATTGAGGTCCTGTAGTTTTTCGATGTCTAGTAACCCAGATCTAAAAGGTAGCAGCTTTACGCTATCTGTTTTGCACTTATCCGATGATCAAGTCGAAAATGCAGTCTCTTTTCTTCAAGAGAAAGTAGACCAAGCACCTACGTTTTTCGCTGCCGCACCTGTTGTTATCAACATCAGTAAAGTCGCGGGCGATATCGATTTTGTGCAACTTAAAAATGGTATATCTCAAGCGGGCATGATCCCGGTTGGTGTGGCAGGCTGTTCTGATAAGCGAATGCAAAACCTCGCTAAAGAAGCCGGTTTTGCAGTGATGACGGCAAGCAAGTCGCCATCTCAAGCTCCAGCGAAAATGGCACCAATCAAAGTGATTAGAACCCCTATTCGTTCTGGTCAGCAGGTTTATGCGAAAGATGGCGATCTATTGATACTCAGCCATGTGAGTGCAGGCGCGGAAGTGATTGCCGATGGCAGCATCCATATTCATGGCACTTTACGCGGCCGTGCGATTGCAGGTGCAAGTGGTCAAACTGAAGCAAAAATAATTTGTAATGACTTACAAGCCGAGCTGGTTTCCATTGCTGGAAATTACTGGCTCAGCGATCAAATTGAAAGCGAGTACTGGCAGAAGAAAACCATGTTCAGTATGGCAAACGATGTATTACACGTTGATGTCCTCGCAATATAAGAGAAATAAAAGGAAAACAGAATGGCACGCATTATCGTTGTAACGTCAGGTAAAGGCGGGGTAGGCAAAACGACCTCCAGTGCAGCTATTGCCTCGGGTCTGGCTTTAAAAGGAAAGAAAACCGCAGTTATCGACTTTGATATCGGTCTGCGTAACCTAGATTTAATCATGGGTTGTGAGCGTCGCGTTGTGTACGACTTCGTTAATGTTATCAATGGTGAAGCGACGCTGAACCAAGCGATGATCAAAGACAAGCGCACAGAGAACCTGTTCATTCTTCCTGCTTCTCAAACTCGTGATAAAGACGCACTAACAAAAGATGGTGTTCGTCGTGTATTTGATGAACTGGATGAAATGGGCTTTGATTTCATCATCTGTGATTCTCCTGCGGGTATCGAACAAGGCGCTCTTATGGCGTTGTACTTCGCTGATGAAGCGATTGTAACCACCAACCCAGAAGTCTCTTCAGTACGCGATTCAGACCGTATTCTAGGTATTCTTGACTCTAAATCTCGTCGTTCTGAAGACGGCTTAGAGCCAGTGAAAACACACCTTCTATTGACTCGCTACAACCCAGCACGTGTAACTCAAGGTGAGATGCTCAGTGTTGAAGACGTTGAAGAAATCCTGCACATCTCTCTACTGGGTGTAATTCCAGAGAGCCAAGCGGTACTGAACGCATCGAACAAGGGTGTTCCAGTTATCTTTGACGAAGCAACCGACGCAGGTATGGCTTACAATGATACTGTAGAGCGACTACTGGGTAGCCAAGTTGACTTCCGCTTCTTAACGGAACAGAAGAAAGGCATCTTCAAACGACTGTTCGGGGGCTAATGCACAATGTCATTATTAGAGTTTTTTAGACCACAGAAAAAGACAACCGCAAACCTAGCCAAAGAACGTTTGCAGATCATTGTTGCCGAACGACGCAGCCATGACGACCCAGCGCCGTCTTACCTGCCGCAACTAAAAGAAGACATCTTGAAGTGTATTGCCAAGTACGTTGAGGTCGATCCATCAATGGTTGATCTGACTTTTGAACACAAAGATGACGACATCTCAGTGTTAGAGTTGAATGTTAAGCTTCCAGAAGAAGATCGATAATCTTTCTGAACAAGATTGGCAGGTAATACACTTGCTTGTATTGATTGAATAAAAAAGAGAGCCTAGGCTCTCTTTTTTGTATGTGCAGTTTATAACTGTAACTAAGTTAGGCTTTAAAGCAGCAAGCGGTTATTTGATCGCTTTACTCAGCTTTTCGCCAACCACATCTAAACGCCAGCCTTGCATAACATCAGGCAGCTTTTCTGGGTTACGATCGTGCTTCCACACCCAGCTTAACATTTGGTTAAGTTGCTTCTTCGATGCCAAGAATTCCGTCGCCAAACCACTGTGTTGTGATGCTGTTTTCACTTCATCTTTCAGCACTTTGAAGAGTTGCTTGTAGCCAGGGAAGTCCATTAGACGTTCTACTGGTGCTGGGTACTCTTCTTCTGGTGTATGTTCCGCTAACTTTACGATTGAGCTGATCTTCGCACCATGGCGACGCACAGAGCGGTAATCAAAACCCTCTTGCTCCATGTGCTTGGGATCTTTCATCGCAAAACGCGCCACAGCCCATAGGTCTTGTTCTTTGAAGACAAAGTTCAGCGCTAAATCGCGCTTGATTGCTTCTTTTAGACGCCAAGTTGCTAGAGGTCGTAAGATCGCTAATTGCTTAGGTTTAAGCTGCCACGCCCCTTTAATATCAAGGTAGGCTGTATCTGGGTTTACTTTACGAATGCGCTTGGCAACTTGTAAATCAGACTCTTGCTGAGCCGCTTCCCACCAGCCAGCTTCCATCACTTTTTCTAGAAGCTTGTTGTACATTGGCATTAGGTAATGCACGTCTGCTGCTGCGTAGTCCAATTGTTTTTGAGAAAGCGGACGCGCTAGCCAGTCTGTGCGAGATTCACTCTTATCGAGATCGACACCGACAAACTCTGAAACCAGAGCAGCAAAGCCCGTTGATAAACCATGACCTAAGAAAGCCGCCATGATCTGTGTATCAACCATTGGTGTTGGTGTACAGCCAAATGCGTTCTGGAACACTTCCAAATCTTCACCGCACGCGTGCAGCACTTTCAATACTGATGCGTCTTTCAACAAGGTAACGAACGGTGTCATGTCATCAAGAGCAATAGGGTCAATCAGTGACAGCGTTTCACCATCAAATAACTGAATCAAGCCTAATTGAGGGTAATAGGTTCTAGTACGAACGAACTCCGTATCAAGCATAACGACATCGGCTTCACGTGCTTGTTGGCAAACTCGCTCAAGGTCTTTCAATTGGGTAATGATTTGATAATCCACAAAAACTCTCACAGGTTTCTATTTGATCGCCGGATACAAAAATGCCGACATTAACTGTCGGCATTCTAACACCATTTTTCAGCGCTCGCTTAGATTAAGCGCCTCAATGGTTTTGGTGCAGTACTTTCGCGCAAACGGGCTAATTATTCGCTAGCGCGTTTCGCAAGTTCTGCATCGTTTTCTTCACGCAGTACGCGGCGTAAGATCTTACCTACGTTAGTCTTTGGAAGATCATCTCTGAACTCGACTAATTTAGGGATTTTGTAACCCGTTAAGTGCTCACGACAGTGCGCGATAATGTCTTCTTTGGTCAGGCTAGGGTCACGCTTCACAACGTAGATCTTAACCAATTCACCAGACACTTCATGAGGTTGACCGATAGCTGCTACTTCAAGCACTTTACCATGCAGAGCCACAACGTCTTCAATCTCGTTCGGGTAGACGTTGAAGCCTGATACAAGAATCATGTCCTTCTTACGGTCAACGATGTACAACAAGCCTTCGTCATCAAACTTAACGATGTCACCTGTCGATAACCAACCGTCTTGATCGATCACTTCTTTGGTCGCTTCAGGGCGCTGCCAGTAACCTTGCATCACTTGAGGGCCACGAACTTGTAGCTCGCCTACTTGGTCATTAGCAATAACCTTACCTTCATCATCAACAATACGAACTTCTGTCGATGGTACTGGTAGGCCGATAGCACCTGTGTAGTCTTTCAGGTCGTATGGGTTACCCGTTACCAGTGGTGAACACTCAGTTAAGCCATAGCCTTCCAATAGGTGAATGCCTGTCGCTTTCTTCCATTGCTCAGCAACAGCGCGTTGAACCGCCATGCCGCCGCCAACAGATAGGCGTAGGTTACTGAAATCCAACTCGTGGAAATCTTCGTTATTAACTAGCGCATTAAACAAGGTGTTTACGCCGGTAATTGCGGTAAACGGAACCTTTTGCAGCTCTTTAATAAAGCCAGGAATGTCACGAGGGTTAGTAATTAGAAGGTTACGACCACCCATCTCAACAAACAGTAAGCAGTTCACCGTCAGTGCAAATACGTGGTAAAGCGGTAATGCCGTTACAACCAACTCGCGGCCTTCTTGCAGAACAGGACCGTAAGCCCCTTTCGCTTGAAGTACGTTCGCAATCATATTGCGGTGCGTTAGGATTGCGCCCTTCGCTACACCTGTTGTACCACCAGTGTACTGTAGGAACGCGATGTCATCACCCGCCATGAACGGTTTCACATATTGAAGACGACGACCTTTGTGCAGCGCTTTTCTGAATGAGATAGCACCCGGCAGATCATACTTAGGCACCATGCCTTTTACGTATTTCACTACAAAGTCGACAATTGTCCCTTTCGCGCGTGGCAGCATTTGCCCTAGGCTAGTTAGAACAACGTGTTTAACCGGCGTGTTATCAACGACTTTCTCTAGCGTGCTCGCAAAGTTAGATACGATAACAATCGCCTTTGCACCAGAATCGTTCAGTTGATGTTCAAGCTCACGAGGTGTGTACAGTGGGTTGACGTTCACTGCAATCATACCTGCACGCAATACACCAAATAGTGCAATTGGGTATTGCAGTAGGTTTGGCATCATTAGCGCGACGCGATCGCCCTTCTTCAGTTTCAAGTCATTCTGTAGGTAAGCGGCAAAAGCACGGCTGCGCTCTTCAAGCTTACGGAATGTCATAATCGAGCCCATGTTCTCGAATGCAGGTTGGTCCGCGTACTTCTGTACCGACTGTTCAAACATTTCTACAAGAGATGGGTACTGATCTGGATTGATCGTTTCTGGTACGTCACTTGGATAACGTGAAAGCCAAGGTTTATCCACGATGTTACTCCTCGTTTATCAGCTGACGACTGCTTCGCCGCTTTTTATCATTGCGGTATTACAGCACAGCTTTAGTGCATGAGCACTAAAAGGCTCAAACACTTGTTTAAATTTTGTTAACTACACCAAGAATTAGCTCTGAAACTAACTCTGGGCTCTCTAAATGACAATGATGTCCGCCAGGAACAGTCTCTATATGCAGAGGACTATGCACTGATTTGTAGCGATTATGCTGCAAATGTCGGAATCCACCATTCCCTAGGATTATTAATTGAGGGCATTCAATAGCCGCCATGATCGCTTCAGCGTGCGCCTGTGACATTCGATATAACGAGTCACATTTTAGATTAGGGTCGCATCGCCATTGCCAAGAGTTCTCGAACTCGACAATACCTCGCTCAACAATAGGAGCGATTAATTCAGCATTAATTTGGTTGGCGTGAGCTCTCAGCTTAATAGCATCCTCAAGGCTTGCCAAAGGACGTGAAGGCTTTCTTCGCTGTCGAAGACGACTGAGTACCCCATCCCTCAAGCGAGAGACTGTTTCGTGGGGAGCTTCAGAAAGAGGTCCGTGACCTTCAATTTGAATTAATCCTGACACCTTTTCAGGAAAGGCGGCACTATAGCAACTTGCTATCAATGCACCAAGTGAATGTCCTACCAGTACCAGTCTGTTTGGCGATAATTTAGTCACCAACTGATGCAAGTCATCAATATAATCATGAAATGGGTAGTAACTTCCCGATTTGTGCGACGAGAAGCCGTGTCCGAAGAGATCGATAGCAACAAGGTGAGCATTGGGCGCAAACTTGGCGACTTGCTGCATAACCGGATTAAAGCTGGACGAATTATCCAACCACCCATGAATAAAAACGACCGTCGTTGCGGTCGTTTGTGGGTTGCCAATCTGTTGTGTTGCAAGCGTCCCGCTCGCAAGGGAGTATGACTTTTCAATCATCAAACACTTAGTTCCATCTGTTTGCGCAATCAACGTCTAAAAAGTTAATTACTCTACGTCCTGTATCACTCGACCTTGTCTTGGCATCGTTTGAAAACTGCGACAATGTAAACTTCTGCACGAGTAGTAGGTTGGTGCAAAATCGTTAACAACAACACGCTCAGTGATGTTCCACAGTCGTTGGTTGTCCACTTTCATCACAGGGAAGATGTAAGGGTATTCCCCTATTTTTCCATCTTCACTTCCGCTTGACTGACCAACCAGTGTAATCAGACGGCCTTCTGCAAAACTTAGAGGCTCAACATACCCTTCAATATAACCAACAAAACGTCCGCTTGGCTCTGCGTCTAGGTCTGGCTTACCGCTACTCGAAATCGGCATATTAGCAACTTCGATTCGAGTCTTATCTTTCAAGTTGGTTACTTTAGAGATAACGCCACCCAATCGAACACTTTTCGCCTCCGGTAGTTGGTCGACCCACTGTTGGTAATCACTAATTACAGGCTCTGATTTTGCTTCAAGTTCGCTAGGAAGTGATGAACACCCGGCAAGTACCAAGACACCAAGAGAAAGGGCTATTAAGCGTAATTTAGAGAGATAATTTGACATGGTTCTGGTCCTTAAACAGGCATTAATAAGAAGCTCTAGATGTAGATATCGACACCGATAAGCTTTGCAAGTTCTTCTTTCTTCGCCTGATTCATTACATCCATATACTCTTCCATAGCCTTACGTCCTCGGCCTTCTGGAAGATCATACTGGATTTGAGCCTTGTGTAGTTCAGACTCTTTAACTTGACGAATAGAGTGAGAAACAGCATTAGCGACCTTAGTCGGTTGCCCAACCGCAGTGCTAGCATCAGATTTTTTTGCCTGCTCCTTCTTTTTAATTCGATTCGGCTTAGACGTGCTGCCTATCGAAGAAGGAGGTAAGTTGTTAATTGATACCATGACTAAATATCTGCCCTCTCAAATCTAAATAATACGCATTTAGACCTAGTTTGCATCAGAACCTTGTAAAAATTATTCGCGACCTGGCAGTTTCTTCCAAGTCACTTTGTCACGAAGATAAACTGGCTCAGATTCTTCTGCTGCAACCGCTTTACCTTCTGCGTAAGCAAATTGAGCAAGGAACGCCATATCTTGAGCTTCTGGGAATAGCACTTCACACGCTTTGGTGTTGATCGCAAGTGTATCCATATGCTCGGCATAAGCTTCCCAGCCGGTACCGACTTTCGCCCATATTTCAGAATCTGCTTCTAACTGCGCAGCCAGTTCACTTGGTGGCGTTACACATTCGGCATCAACCGCAGTCCAACGACCATCTTGTTCGCGGCTGTAACGAGCCCAGTACACTTCGCTCATACGCGCATCAATCGCTGTTGCTACATGAGTTTCACCAAATTTACGGTAGCTGCCTTGCGCCATCGCTGCCAGTGTAGAGACACCAATCATTGGTAAATCCGCACCAAAAGCCAAGCCCTGAGCAATACCAATACCAATACGCACACCCGTGAAACTGCCTGGGCCTTGGCCAAACGCGATAGCATCGATATCGGTTAAAGCGACATTCGCTTCTTTCAGTACTTCATCCACCATAGGTAGAATTTTCTTCGTATGGTCTCGAGGAGCCTCTTCGCTACGTGCGAACACCTGGTCACCAATTACTAATGCAACTGAACAGTTTTCAGTTGCGGTATCTACTGCAAGAATTTTCGCGCTCATTTGTGTCTCAAATATTCGTTATCTAATCTAAAAATAATGGCTAAACTCAACAATGCCAATTACTCAGCAGCGGTTGAATGGTCTTTAGCTAAGAATTCTTTAATGACCCCTAAGTCACGTGTACGAGGGATAGGCGGTAAACTCGCCAAAAATATGCCACCGTAATCGCGAGTCACCAATCGGTTATCGCAAATAATCAAAGCACCATTATCGCGCTTGTCACGTATCAATCGGCCGACACCTTGTTTCAAGGTAATCACAGCGTCTGGCAACTGTACTTGTGCAAAAGGATCACCCCCTTTTAGCTTACAGTCCTCGATTCGAGCCTTAAGTAAAGGGTCATCAGGGGCTGTAAAGGGCAATTTATCGATGATAACACAGCTTAATGCGTCGCCCCTAACATCTATCCCCTCCCAGAAAGCACCTGTAGCCACCAGCAATGCGTTACCTAATTCCATGAATTCGGCTAAGGTTTTTTGCTTACTTGTCTCACCTTGCAATAGAACGGGAACCGAGAGGGTTTCACGGAATCGCTCCCCCAACTCTTTCATCATGCTGTGTGAAGTACACAAGAAGAAACAGCGGCCTTGGTTTTGCTCAATCACAGGAGTCAGCATTCTTACTAGCTTATCCGCGAGACCGGGGCTATTCGGTTCTGGAAGATAACGAGGCACACACAAGCGCGCTTGATTCGGATAATCAAACGGGCTCGGCAGTGAAAACTGTGCCGACGGTTTTAACCCTAATCGAGAAGTAAAGTGTTCGAAATCATCCGACACCGCCAAGGTTGCTGAGGTAAACACCCATGCGCCCGGCTTCAGCTCAATCTGCTCATGGAATTTATCGGCGACAGAAAGCGGTGTGATATGCAGAGCAAAGTGGCGCGGTGTAGTGTCATACCAATACGAATAGCCAGTGATCGACACATCGCACACACGTTCGATACGCGACTTAATCATATTTGCGCGTTCGAAAGCGGTATCTAACAGCTGGCTTCGCCCAAGTGCTAACTTCAATACATCAACAGCAAGTTGCAGAGCATCTTGCAAACGAACTAACTCGCGTGCAATCGACTCGGATTTCAAAGCTTCGCGCCAGTTACCACGAAAGCCGGTATCACCAAGCACAATACGCAGATCGGCTGACGATTGAACGAGCCTATCCCCTACTTTCTGTAGCTGACGCATGTCTTTGGCTTCAGTTCGGTAAGCAATTTCAATGTCTTTGGCTAACTCTTGGATCTGTCGACTGGAAACCGATTGTCCGAAGTACTGGCTGGCGATGTCAGGAAGTTGATGTGCTTCATCGAAAATAAACACGTCAGCTTCAGGTATCAATTCGCCAAATCCGGTTTCTTTGATCGCCAAATCAGCTAGGAAAAGGTGGTGGTTTACGACCACCACATCGGAATCCATCGCTTTTTTACGCGCTTTAAGCACAAAGCAATCGGTATAGCTTGGGCACTCTTTACCCAAGCAATTATCATTGGTCGAGGTAATGGTTGGAATAACCGGGCTGTCTTCAGCGATATCATCACAATCGCCTAAATCACCCGTTTGAGTGGATGACGACCAACTACGAACTTTGACTAACTGAGCCAGCAGCGTTGGATCGGTATGAGCACCATGACTCTCGATCATTTGGCGGCTGAGTCTGTCCAAACACAAATAGTTTGAACGTCCTTTGAGCAACGCAACTTGACCATAAAAGCCAAGCGCATCGACCATCAAGGGTAAATCTCGGTGAAACAGCTGTTCTTGAAGGTTTTTAGACCCCGTACTAATGATGGTTTTCTTGCCACTAAGCAGCGCAGGCACTAGGTAAGCAAACGTCTTACCAGTACCTGTTCCAGCCTCAACAACCAACTGGCTTTGATTTTCAATAGCTTGTGAAACCGCTTCAGCCATGTCTAACTGAGCTTGTCTTGGTTGAAACCCAGGGATAGCTTTGCCCAGAGCGCCATCAGCAGAAAACGTTTTAGATATCATAGAGTACGAAGTTTAGAAAAAGAGAAGGAGAATTATGGCAGGTTTAGTGAGCCGGCGCGAATCAAGAATGACTTCGCACCGGAGGTGTTTGGTTTGGCTTGACGTGGCTTAAGTTACCTTGAAGGTAAGAATTGAAGAAGTAGGAATTAGAGAATCGTTTTTATTTTCGACTGAGATAACGTGATAGCCAAGGAGCACCTTCAAAATGGTTATCACCAGGCTGTATGGCTTTCGCTGCATCGGTTGGTGAGGTCTTACTTTCCCACATTTCATCTAGAACATGACCATCTAATTCGGTACCTCTCGCCAATGAATTCACTCGCTTGCAGTACAGTTTTTTGGCTAGTAACTCTTTATCCATAAGTATCACCTCTATTTTTGGCCAAGGCGTAAATGCCTCGGTTGAAGTTCAAATGCGTACTACGGTCAAAACTTTTAAAAATGAAGCTTCTGCCTGTTTTTCTATCTAAAAACTGATATTTCTATATCAAACAATTTATCAAAGCGATAAATGAGCAGCAGAATTTGTTGAAACCAACTTGATAATAGATTAATTATAACGGTGATATTGCGGCTCAGTTCACCGTTCGACGGCCTGCATTAAATTTGAAGAATCCCGATTTCATATAATAAGTGCAACATTTCATGGAAGTAAGATGCAAATGGAAAGAAAAACTTTACTAACACATTGTACTGATGCCCCCGGCCTCATCTCTAAGATCACCAATATTTGTTATAAGCACCAACTCAATATTATTCACAACAATGAGTTCGTAGATAACACAAGTGGCCACTTCTTTATGCGCACCGAGCTTGAAGGGTATTTCAATGACGAAACCTTACTTGCCGATTTAGATCAAGCCCTGCCACCAAATACGAAACGTAAGCTTGTTGATTCGTCTCGCAAGCGTGTTGTGATACTCGTGACCAAGGAAGCACACTGCCTTGGCGACATTCTAATGAAGAACTTCGATGGCAGCTTAGACGTTGAAATTGCGGCCGTTGTCGGTAACTACGACATTCTACAAAGCCTAACCGAGCGTTTTGACATCCCTTACCACCATGTTTCTCACGAAGGGCTAAACCGTGAAGAACATGAGAAGAAGATGCTAGAAGTGATTGACCAGTACGAGGCGGATTACCTTGTTTTGGCTAAGTACATGCGAGTGCTGACACCAGGTTTTGTTGAAAAATACCACCACAAGATCATCAATATCCACCACAGCTTCTTGCCAGCATTTATTGGCGCGAAGCCATACCAACAAGCGTATGAGCGCGGCGTGAAGATCATTGGCGCAACGGCACACTTTGTGACGAATGATTTGGATGAAGGTCCAATCATCAAGCAAGATGTTATCCCTGTGGATCACAACTTCAGCGCGAAAGACATGGCACAAGCCGGTCGTGACGTAGAGAAGAATGTATTAAGTAAGGCGTTAAACAAGGTGATCAATGATCATGTGTTTGTTTACGGCAACAAGACTGTAATTCTGTAAATCGGATATTCGATTTCCGGTAAGACTTCCAGTTAGAACCCAATAAAAAACGCGCAATAGGGAAAGCCCATCGCGCGTTTTTTGTATCTGATGATCAGACTCGCTTTGAGAGATTCCCGACTACGCTCCTTCGTCGCTATCGGGAATGACGAACTCGGTGATGAACCTTCGAGCTATAGGCTCTAACATACGCTCTCGAACGCTCAGTCTGTCACTATCCAAAGATAGACTCTGGAAAATTTCATCGAACACCCCGTCATTCCGACGAGCCAAGGCGAGATCAGGAATCTCTTTCCTAGCAACTCTCTATTCAAATTAAGCCTGTTCTGATTCCACAATCTTCTTCAAAGAGTGTGGATGCAGCTTGATGCAAATCCCTTGATGTTTAAAAGCCACTGTTGGGTTATTCAAGCGTTCACCCTCGCCTTTCGGGCTAGAGAGTTTGATCTTAACGCCTTGCTCACCCAGCGTTTCAAAGTTAGCAGCGAACTGCGGGTAAGTTTCTTTAAGATCCGCTAGATACTCATCAGCTGTTTGGGCATGAGAAGGAATCACAAACTCTACATGTTCCCAATCTTGGCTTGGGTAAATCTTACCTTCTGCAGGGTACGGAAGCTCCAAACATTCAATTTTCCAGCCAAGGCTTTGCAAGGGTTCATCGAAAGCCAACACCACAATTGGACGACCATTAATCATCGCCTCAGAAATCATAGAGCCGTACTCAGACCACGCTTGATGGGCAGATTTCGCTAGCTCAGTGTCATTGATTCGCAGCGCAATATGATCCGCTTGAGCAAAGCTTAAATCCAAACCTAATGTATTTCCTAGGCTCTCGATTTTTGCCATAAAAGTATCAAGGCGGGCGATCATTTGTTGTGGTTCTAGTTCAGCTTGCTTCAGGCTCATCATCATTGTCTGTGTTCTCCAAATAATGGCTGCATGTTATCAGTTTTGCCTTTTGCAACAAGCGTTGCTTTTACAAAAAACACTCAATAACTATGTTCTTTTCGCTCCTTAAACATGCAAACGCGTCTTGCTAAAAGTCGATTGTCAAAAACCACTCAGGAAATGTTAATTTTCTATCAATTCGACCTATAAGAAACCGCACAAAATTGGTATGATTACCGCCATTTCTGTGAACTTAAACAGAGTCTGCTGCTGATTTTGGCATTAAATCGTTAACTAGAAGCATAATTAACCAATTTAATGACCAAGAATTAACGGCCACTCTTATCATCCTTGAATTGAAGGAAACGCGTGTGAATATCCAAGCACTTATTAATGACAAAGTATCTCAGGCTCTAGAAGCCGCTGGCGCACCTGCAGGCTCTCCTGCTGCTGTTCGTCAATCTGCAAAACCACAGTTTGGTGACTACCAAGCAAACGGCGTTATGGGCGTTGCTAAACGACTAGGCACTAACCCACGAGAATTTGCTCAAAAAGTATTGGACGTTCTAAACCTAGACGGTATCGCGTCTAAAGTTGAAATCGCAGGTCCGGGTTTCCTAAACATCTTCCTAGATGAAGCTTTCCTAGCCAAACAAGCAGACGCAGCATTGGCTGACTCTCGCCTTGGTGTTGCCGTTGCTGAAACGCAAACTATTGTTGCGGATTACTCTGCGCCAAACGTTGCTAAAGAAATGCACGTTGGTCACCTACGTTCAACTATCATCGGTGATGCAGTAGTTCGTACTCTAGAATTTCTAGGCCACAACGTTATCCGCGCTAACCACATCGGTGACTGGGGTACTCAATTCGGTATGCTTATCGCAAACCTTGAGCGCGTTCAGGCTGAGTCTGGTGAAGTTTCAATGGAACTTGCTGACCTTGAAGGCTTCTACCGTGAATCTAAAAAGCTCTACGATGAAGACGAAGAGTTCGCAGTTAAAGCACGTGGCTACGTTGTTAAACTGCAAAGCGGCGACGAGTTCTGCGCAGAGATGTGGAAGAAGCTTGTTGACGTAACAATGATTCAAAACCAACGCAACTACGATCGTCTAAACGTGTCTCTAACACGTGATGACGTAATGGGCGAAAGCATGTACAACCACATGCTTCCAACTATTGTTGCGGATCTGAAAGAGCAAGGTCTTGCTAAAGAAGATGACGGCGCACAAGTTGTATTCCTAGACGAATACAAAAACAAAGATGGTGACCCAATGGGCGTTATCATCCAGAAACGCGACGGCGGCTTCCTTTACACAACAACCGACATTGCTTGTGCAAAATACCGTTTTGAAGAACTAGGCGCAGACCGCGTTCTTTACTTCATCGACTCACGTCAACACCAGCACCTAATGCAAGCTTGGACTATCGTTCGTAAAGCAGGTTACATCCCAGAATCTGTTTCTCTTGAGCACCACGCATTCGGCATGATGCTAGGTAAAGACGGTAAACCATTCAAGACTCGTGCAGGCGGTACTGTTCGTCTTGCTGATCTTCTTGATGAAGCCGAAGTTCGTGCAGCGCAGCTAATCGAATCTAAGAACCCAGAACTAGCAGAAGACGAGAAGAAAGCGATCGCGAACACTGTTGCTATGGCAGCGGTTAAGTACGCAGACCTTTCTAAGCACCGCACTACTGACTACGTGTTCGATTGGGACAACATGCTTGCATTCGAAGGCAACACAGCACCATACATGCAGTACGCATACACTCGTGTTGCTTCTGTATTTGCTAAAGCTGGCATTTCTATGGACTCGCTTGAAGGTGAAATCAAAATCACTGAAGAGAAAGAGAAAGCGCTTATCGCGAAACTTCTACAGTTTGAAGAAGCAGTACAGTCTGTTGCTCGTGAAGGTCAACCACACATCATGTGTAGCTACCTATTCGAACTAGCTGGTCAATTCTCTAGCTTCTACGAAGCTTGCCCTATCCTAGTTGCTGAAGACAAAGCTGTTAAGCAGAGCCGTCTGAAGCTTGCTGCACTAACAGCGAAGACGATCAAGCAAGGTCTGTCGCTTTTAGGTATCGACACTCTAGAGCGCATGTAAGCGATTCGAGATTCGAGATTCGAGATTCGAGATTCGAGATTCGAGATTCGAGATTCGAGAAAATTAGAAAGGTTGACGTGAAAGCGTCAACCTTTTTTTTGTCTGGAGGTTTGTTTACTCAATTATTTAAGCGATTAGCTAACCTACACAGCAAGAGATCTCCTATTACGCTCATTCGTCGCTCTAGGAGATGACGAGAATAGGTGTAGTGAATCCAAGACAACATCAATGATGCGCCATCAAACCACACCAAATCGTTATCCCTCTTCTCACCATCATTCCCTACAGTGAGGGACGAACGTGATAGGAAATCTGCTTATTGAGAACGTAAGCCCTAGCCACATTCAAACTCCGACCTTATACTCATGTAAAACAATTAATTGGAAAGATCATGAGCTTCGAACTTCACCCGCAACTTGCGAAAGACACCACACTTATCGGCGAATTTCCACTGAGCTTAGCCCTGCTACACAAAGATAACGCAGTGCCTTGGGTTATCTTGGTACCAAAACGTGCCAACCTAAAAGAGTTGCACCACTTACCAATGAAAGAGCAACAGCAGTTCCTACATGAATCTCAGGCGGTAAGCCAAGCATTAGAAGCAACGTTCCAACCAGACAAATTGAACCTTGGTGCGCTGGGTAATATGGTGCCACAACTGCACATCCACCATATTGCACGCTTCAAAGACGACATTGCTTGGCCCGGCCCAGTATGGGGTAATACAAAAGGCGAACAGCGCAGTGAAGAAGATCAAGCCGCTATCCTGACTCGTATCCAAAACGTTCTGTCACTGAGCTCTATCTTCAAGAAAGCATAATTCGAGTTCATCTCATTGAGCTTTAAAGCAAAACACTTCAGAAAAGACACATAACAAAAAGCCGCTCATCTTAGATAAGCGGCTTTGTCATTTTCTAATCTCGCCTTTTTCAACGAGAGTCTGAAGACCGAACTACATCATCACGTTAAGCGACAAACCATCTTGTTTGCTGATGGTGTAGCGAATACGCGTTGTATGACCATGCTTATTCGTATCGACCAAGCGAGAAACTTTCCCTTTCTTGACCCAAACACTCAGCATCGCATCGACGCCATCTTCACTCATGCCAAACTTTGCAGCGAGCTCTTTACGAGCCGCAACGCCGTGGCTATCAATGTATTGATGAAGTTCAGTTAAAATCATACTACTTGCACCTCTAGTGCTTTCTGCTTACTGCCCACTTTCTTGAAGACGCGATACGTCACCACAAAACCACCAGCAATCGCGACCATCCATACTGCACTTGTCACAGGATGCGCAGCAAAGTTTGCTGCTTGGTAGTAGAAAGTCGCACCAAAGTAACCAAGAGCCATCGTCCAAACCGCGATGAAGCGTGCAAACGTCTGACCAAATTCACGAACATAAGCACCCATCGCGGCCACACAAGGCGTGTAAAGCAGGATAAGAATCAAGTAAGCGAATGCCGCATGACCAGATACAAACTTGTCTTTCAAGTTACCAAAGATAGAGGTATCGACTTCTTGGTCAGCTGCTACAGAATTAGAGTCAGACAAGTCGCCAACTTCAATACCTAATGGATCTGAGTAGCTCAATCCGGCTAGGTTTTCAGGGATCGTCATTACCGCTTCTTGCAGGCTTGCTGCTAAGTCAAACTCAGCTGCTTCTTCATCAGAAGGCGTTGTATATAGGCTATTTAATGTACCAACAACGGCTTCTTTAGCGAAAATACCTGTGATGATACCAACCGTTGCAGGCCAGTTCTCTTCAGTAATACCAATTGGTTGGAATACAGGTGTTACAACTTGAGCTGCTCTAGACAGTACTGAGTTTTCGCTATCTTCGTTACCAAAGCTGCCGTCCATACCTAGAGAGTTTAGGAAGCTAAGAATAGCCACAACCATCACGATTGTTTTACCTGCACCAAGTACGAAACGCTTCAGCTTCTGCCAAGTTTTCAACATTACGTTTTGCACTGTCGGCAATTCGTAATCTGGCATTTCCATCACTAAGCTATCACTGCTACCTGGGTAGATCGTGTTTTTCAGGAACAAACCCGTAAATACAGAAGCAACGATACCCATGATGTACAGAGCGAATACTACGTTTTGTCCTGCACCTGGGAAGAACGCCGCCGCGAACAGTGCGTATACCGGTAAACGAGCACCACATGACATAAACGGCGCCATTGATGCTGCTAGTTTACGTTCGCGCTCTTGGTCAAGAGTACGAGTTGCCATGATTGAAGGCACGTTACAACCAAAGCCCAGTACAAGTGGGACAAATGCTTTACCCGGTAAACCAATCTTCTGCATCACTTTATCAAGTACAAATGCAGCACGAGCCATGTAGCCTGAGCTTTCTAGTACCGCTAAGAATAGGTAAAGCGCTGCGATAACAGGAATAAAGGTCGCAACCGTTTGGATACCGCCGCCAATACCATCAGCAAGTACAGTGACTAACCAAACTGGTAAATGGCCATCTAATAAGTGGTGTCCACCATCAACTAATATTGCTCCAACACCAATATCGAAGAAGTCGATAAACGCACTACCGATATTGATAGAGAACATGAACATTAGGTACATGATAACGAAGAAGAAAGGAATACCGACCCATTTGTTCAAAATGAATTGGTCTGCTTTCTCTGTAAAGTTACGGCTTAGTTTGCCTTCGCTGCGACGAACACGTTTACAAAGGTCATGTAAGAAAGTGTATTTAGCGTCAGCAACAGCAAGGTCAATATCGAAATCGGCACCAAGACGCACGCTATCAATTTGAGTGCGAGTTTGTGGGGCTAAACCATTCAATACCAAGTAATCATTTTCTAAAGCACGAATCGCTAGCGCTCGGTGAGATACGTCAGCATCATCAAATTGTGACTCAACAGAAGGGATAAGAGCTTCTAACGCGGCATCGTAATCAATAGAGATAGGGTCAAGGCTCACACCTTGAACAAGCAGTTTATGCAGACGCTCTTTAAAGCGAACCACTTGACCTTTATCGTTTGCAGACAAGCTTAGAACTGGGCAACCTAGCTCTTTCTCTAGTGCTTTAAGGTTAATCACCTGACGTTCGCGCTTTAATACATCCATTTTGTTCAACACAACGATCATTGGGCGACCCAACTCACGCAGCTGTAATGTCATATATAAGCTTCGTTCTAGACAGTTAGCGTCGACAACATTGATGATCACATCTGCTGGGTGAGTTAAAACAGCGCGAGACGCGATAGACTCATCGATGCTGTTCGCATCATTACCACTGTCTAGTGCGTAGATACCCGGTAAATCCGTTAGTTGAAACTGATCACCAGCGTGCGAGTATAAACCCGTCTTCTTTTCAACAGTGACACCAACCCAGTTACCAACGTGCTGCTTAGCACCAGTCAGTGCGTTGAACAGTGTTGTTTTACCACTATTCGGGTTACCAACGGTAAGAACTTGATAATCCATTTAGATAACCTCGATTTGTTCTGCAATGCTTTCACGAATGGCGATAGAAACACCTCTCACTTCAACTTGAAGCGGATCACCCATAGGTGCACGGCGGATAAGCGTCACCTCGGTTTTTGGCAACATACCCATGACCATAAGTTTCTTCCTTACGTCTGGTGTTAAACCTGTTAGTGCAACAATAGAAGCCGCCTTTCCTTGCTCTAGTTGTGAGAGTTTCATAAGTACCCAATTCGTGACTGATAATGAGAAAGATTGTTATTAACGCCATGATACACATACATGCCCACAATTCTATTGTGTGAAATCAATGTTTTCGAAAATACATACTCGTAAGTTTCGTTAAAAACGTTTACGTCAAAAACGTTACTTTCAACAACTAGCGAGAACTACCTCACTAGTACAAACCCTCCCAAACAAAAACAAATCATTAATTATCAACCACTTGAGACAATGTCGGTTTTCTCATAGGTATCTGTCGTTAATTTTATAAGTAAAATAAGTAGCTGGACGTATAGTTACTCCATCGAAGAGAAACTACTTCTCTTTAATTTTATTCCAGAGGTGATATGGCTTTGCTATATCACTCCGGCAGCAAGCGAAGGTGTCGTTGGCACCCGTGGTATAGTCCCCCCGGCTATGCCACGATATTTTTTTTCTTCCCTTTGTTTTATCCCAATGTAGTGGTCAACTGATATTGGCCACGTTCCTAGAGTTTAACCAGAACAATCGT